>NZ_JBFRNU010000044.1:0-85959 GCF_041471145.1 Vibrio sp. 10N.261.54.A5
CAGGGCGCGAGCACACTTTGTTCAATTTATAACCCAAAGAAGACTCGTGCCCGATAATCATCGTTCCAAGCAGCCTTCTTCAACTTCACTTTTTGGCTTGGTGCACCACATTCGCATTGCTTCAGCATGTTCATCACAAAGCGTCTAAACAACGCTATATTTTCTACAGCACCATCTAGCGTGATCCGTGAGTAATCCTCTTTAAAAACAACATCTAATACGTAATGCTGGCTGTTTTCAATACGCCAATGCTGACGAATGTAGTGGCCTAGCATTTTGTGATTCGGCGACATAGAGCTTATGTAATATGAGGTGTCTACACTTCCTTTTCCGTTGATCACTCGATGCCGCTCCACCGCAATGATGCTTCGTACTGTCGGCCATTTCTCCGCAAGCTCTTTAGGTAACTTAGCCTTTAACTGAAATACATATCTTTCTTCACTGCGGCCATGGTGCTTCTCTTTGATTTCGGTAACTATTTTCTCTTTACCTGCTTCAAAGACAGCTTGAAATTGCTCCACAATAGCCACTCTCAATTTGGGCTGGTTGTTCTTCACTTGAACAACAACGTGAGCCTTTTTCTCTGCAATTTTCTCGAGCGTATCGCGCTGACAATGCAGGGCATCAATGGTGATGACACTGCCTTTTACGTTAATAACATCAAGCATTTGGCGTACAACGTTGATCTCGCCATTTTTGCTCTCAGTCGGCTTTTGACTCAAAACGAGGCCACGTTCAGTGTCGTAGGCGGTAACCAATTGTAACGCTGTTTTTTTGTCATTTCGGTATGAGCCACGCAGCACTTTTCCATCGAATGCGATTATCGGCTTGTGTTGACTAGTGCGTTGCTCGTTAATCCACAGGGCTAATGCCTCTAGCAAAGATTCTGCGACAACTGAACGTAAAATACGGGCTATTGTATGCCGACGTGGAATACCATGTTCAAATGTTCTGTATTTTCTCAGCCAATCTAGTTTGTCTTTCCCAAACAATTCAATATCTTGCCATCCTTCACATCCAGATGCGATGGCGCTAATTACAAGGAACATGACATCGATAAGATCATGCTTCTGATTAATGTCTGACCGAGTGTCTTGGACGACTGATAAGTGTTCGATTAAGTTCAAAATGGCTGTTTGATTGTGGATTTAGCACTATTAGATCATATTTGTTAACAAAGTGCGATCCCGCCCTGTACTCGGCAGCAAGCCGATTAATGCACGTCCAAGGGTCGATTTACCTGACCCTGATTCACCCACAATGCCTAGCGTTTCGCCTTGTTTAAGATTCAACGAAATGCCTTTTACGGCTTCGAAATACTGACTTTTACTCTTGATGAAATGTGATTTAACCAAGAATTGAACTCGGATATCGTCAGCACATAATAGTTCTGGAGCTGACGCCTCAACAGGAACCTTAGCGCCTTTAGGAATCGAGTTAATCAGCATGCGTGTGTAATCGTGTCTTGGATTCTCGAATAAGGCTTGAGTCATCCCTTCTTCAACTAGCTCACCTTTGCACATCACCAGAACACGGTCGGCAAAATGTTTTACTACGCCAAGGTCATGGGTGATGAACAAAATTGCCATGCCCATTTTGTTTTGGATTTCTTTGATAAGAGAAAGCACTTCCGCTTGTACGGTCACATCCAATGCGGTGGTAGGTTCGTCGGCAATCAAAATATCGGGCTCGTTGATCAAAGCCATCGCAATCATGATGCGCTGTAATTGACCACCCGAAAATTCGTAAGGGTACTTGGTGTACGACTTTTCTGGCATTGGCAAGTGCACAAGATTAAACAGCTCAATCACTCGCTGTTTGGCTTGAGACTTTGACACTTTACGATGCCACATAATAGCTTCTGCCACTTGAATGCCGACGCGCAGGTATGGGTTCAAAGATGTCATCGGCTCTTGAAAGATCATGCCGATTCTGTCGCCACGAATCGACTGCATTTCACGCTCTGATTTTTCGAGAACAGACTCGCCTTCAAACTCAATTTGAGACTGCGGATCAATAATGGCGTTGTCTGGAAGTAGACGCATCAGTGCGTTGGAAGAGACAGATTTACCAGAACCTGATTCACCAACAATGGCCAAGGTTTCGCTGGATTTAAGGGTAAAGTTAACCTTTTTCACCGCATCAACGATTCCATCGTTGGTTTTGAAGCTAACGGAGAGGTTATTGACTTTAAGAAGAGCCCGGTCCGACATGATATATCCTTATCAATTTAAGACATTAGGTGAAGATTGAACTTCTGACGTTGTTTTAAGTTGCCCAAAATGGTGATGAGCACGTTGAATTTGTTCTAGTTCGAGCATCCAATGCGAACTGCGCTGAGCGCTGCAAAAAGCGATCAGGTGATTGAGCAAACCTTCGCTCTGCTTTTCCAATAATCCAAAGGTACGTTGAATCAGCTCAGTGTTCTCCAGAGAGATAAATTGCATCAGAGCGTAAGATTGATTCAAGGTATCGAAGGCTTGTTGGTGCTGACCTAATTGGTTGAGTATCTCTGATTGAGCGACGCTCGCGTCTCTTAACCCGGCAAGCAAGCAGGCCAATTGGCAAGGCTTGATATCGCTTTGGTATGCTGCATCTTGGATGTGATGAGGAAGTGAGGTTAGAACATCACCATAAAGGCGTTGTGCTTCTGGCCAGTGACCTTGTTCCATTAACTGTTCAGCTTTTAGGTAGTGCATCCAGCATCGTTCAATTTCCATATCCACATCCTCAATTTATAATATCAGAAAATGTTAATGATATTTATTATCAATTGCAAATTGAAATCATTCACATGTTAAGTTGGTGAATTAAATGACGAGCTATTCCTAAAAATGGCTTAAATTGTGTGTTATTTGTTCAGTTGAACAGCTGTGTAGCGTAAGTCACTAAATTTGTAGGAAATTACATCTACACTGATTTTATCTACACCCAAGTAATGAAGGACTAAGGAGGCGGCGATGGCGATGCAAAGACTCAATACAGAACAGCTGTATCAGGTAGCGGATTTAGATAAGCTACCATGTAAGTCGACCAAAGAACTGGCTCCAATTGACGAAATCGTCGGGCAGGAACGGGCACAAAAAGCCGTTGAGTTCGCGATGTCAATCAAGGAAAAGGGTTACAACATTTATGCGATAGGGCGAAATGGTCTGGGTAAACGCACCATGATCTTGCGCTATCTGAACCGTCACCCTCAAGAAGTGCAGGAGCTTTTTGATTGGTGTTATATCGCGAACTTTGAAGATATTCGTACACCTAAGGTACTGAAATTACCTCGTGGCGTTGGCAGCAGCTTAAAGCAAGATATTGAAAAGCTAATGCGTAAATTGCTGAAAGGTATGCCTCTAGCGTTTGATAACGAGATGTACTTTAGCCGTGCTGATAGGCTTAAAAACCAATTAGCAGCTAAGCAACAAGCCGCGTTAGAAAGCATTAGCCAAGAAGCGAAAGACAAGGGCATTAACCTGACGATCACCACTCAGGGTGATTACCAGTTTGTGGCCATGAATGGGGATGATCTTCATACCGAAGAGAGCTTCGATCTGCTTTCGCCAGAAGAGCAAGACCAGTTCGATAAAACCATTGATGGATTGGAAGTCGGTCTGCGAACCATTTCTCGTGAGTTGACGGAACTTGAAGAAACGTACACTGAGAAAATTCAAAAACTGAATGATGATACGGCGCGAGACGTGATCACGCACTTCATCAAGCAATTGAAGAAGGATTACAGCCAATATCCAGACATTAAAAAGTACCTAACGGCACTGCGTAAAGACATTGTCGACAACGCTGACATCTTCTTAGAAGAGAGCACTGAGCAAGCCGAAGTTGCAACCGCTTCTTTGGATAAGAAAATGCCGCGTCGCTACAAGGTTAACGTGATTGTGAGCCAAAAGGAGGAGACTCTGCCGATCGTGGTGGAAGAGAATCCAAATTATCACTCTCTGTTTGGCTATGTAGAAACGGCAACGTTCAAGGGCACTGTCTTTACAGACTTCTCATTGATTCGTGCAGGTAGCTTACACAGAGCTAACGGTGGCGTATTGCTGATGGATGCGGTGAAGGTACTTGAGCAGCCGTACGTTTGGGAAGGCTTGAAACGAGCGCTGCGTTCACGTCAATTGAGCTTCACTTCATTAGAGAAAGAGGTGACCTTAACGGGCGCGGTATCGCTTGATCCAGAGCCGATTCCATTGGACGTCAAGATCATCCTGTTTGGCGACTACCGAACTTACCAACTGCTGCAACACTACGATGCAGAGTTTGGTGAATTGTTCCGTGTGACGGCCGATTTTGAAGATGAGATGAAGCGTACTCCCGATTCTGAAATGCACTACGCGCGCTTTATTTCGAGTATCGTGCACGACAACAACATGCTGCATTGTGACCGTAAAGCGATCGCTCGCATCATTGAGCACAGCTCTCGTCAGGCGGGTGACCAAGGTAAGTTGTCGCTGCACTCGGCACACATTGCTAATCTGCTTCGTGAGTCAAACTACGTGGCGAGAGGTTCAAAGTCGAACCTGATTCGAGCAACACACGTCGACCAAGCGTTATCTAACCAACAGATGCGTGTCGGACGACTGCAAGACAGTGTGATGGAGACGTTTACCAACGGCACAACACTGATCCATGTTGATGGTCAGGCGGTTGGGCAAGTGAATGCTCTGTCTGTATTAAGCACCACCGATCACATGTTCGGTGCGCCAAACCGAATTACTGCCACCACCGCTTACGGCGATGGTGAAGTGATTGATATCGAAAGAAACGTAGACTTAGGTGGCAGCATTCACTCAAAAGGCGTGATGATCTTGTCGGCTTACCTTTCTTCCGTATTTGGCAAGACAGCCAAAGTCCCGCTCACCACTAACATCACCTTCGAACAATCGTATGGTGGCGTCGATGGTGACAGTGCGAGTATGGCTGAGTTCTGTGCGGTGGTGTCAGCGTTTTCTAAGCAGCCAAACCGTCAAGACATCGCGATTACAGGCTCGATGAACCAGTTTGGTGAGTCTCAGCCTATTGGTGGTGTGAACGAGAAAATTGAAGGTTTCTTTGATGTGTGTGAAATCAAAGGGCGTTCAAACGAACAAGGGGTGATCATCCCGCGTTCAAATGTTCACAACCTGATGCTGCGTAGCGATATCGTGAAAGCGGTTGAAAAGGGCGAGTTTAATATCTGGGCGATTGACCATGTAACAGAGGCGATTGAGCTGTTCACAGGCAAAGCCGCTGGTGAAGCAAGTGATGAGGGTAGCTATCCAATTGATACTATCTTTGGTATCGCCCAAGCTAAACTGAACGCACTGCGCAAATAGTTTGAATATCTAGATAGCTAAACAAATAAACAAACAGCTAAAACGCAAAAGCCATCGATTCTAGAGTCGATGGCTTTTTTGTTGGTTACGATTTGGTTTACCAGTGAGCTATTTGTAGTTGGTCAGCTTGCTGTATTCGGTGAAAGTCGCGTGTTAAAAGGCGTTACCCATTTCGTAAGCAAAGCTTGGTGCCATCGAACTTCAGTTTTGCCAACAAGTGTTTGGCGTTAGCTCGGCCAATATCATCAAATTCGACACCGTATCGAGCGTAGTGTGTCGATTTCTGTAGATTGCAGACGATGCCTCGCAATGGCGGAATCAGTGGTCCGTTGTAGTTCTCAGGGGTTATCTCAATAGACACGCGATCGGCAATCTGAATCGCACGAGAGGTTGGTGAGGTAACGAAACGACAACCACTTTTCGATAAGTCTCTTATCTCACAGTTTGCTCGCTGGTCGTTGAAGATGATTCTTGAAGCCAGATTCACTTCATAGCGTGTTTCTTTACGCAGCTGAGTCACTTGCATCGTGCTTGGTGTTGAAAGTACAAGAATAGGGAAGGGTTCACCAATCTTATGGTGAATTTGGCTTCTAAAGTGGATAAGCGCGCCTTCACCTCGTAGAGAATACGCACGAGCGGTCATCCAAAAACCTTCTTGAAAGAAAAAGTTCAGATCTTCATTGGATACCTCGGGAACCTCAACCACAATACAGTTATCACTGTGCGTTCCGATAAACCTGGTGGTGGCGAGAAACTTCGTGCCAACGGGAGTCGAGACATTTAATGTCAGCTCACTGCCGTGCTCAATCATGGCCAGCGCATCAGTGCTATTGATGGTGGAAACGGTTCGATTACGAGGGTCTTGAAGTGCCTGATTATGCTCCAAAGGCTTCTTCAGGGGTGCGTTCATTATATGTTCTCCATGCGCCAACATGCGTCTGTTAGTTATATTGGTAACTTGCTAACAAGGGGTTATTACGTGCTAGATTTAGTAGGTGTACTAACGCAATTTATAGAGTGCTTTTAATTGGTTTGAATTTTATTTATAACCACACGCTATAATAATATTTTCTTTGATTGTAAGTACTTAGTTTTATTTATATGCACTTGCGTTAGTCTATTACAAGGAATTCATACTTCAAACTTTAATTGTTTGTCGTATCCATTATTTGCAGGAGTTGAGAATGCAGGCAGTTAAATGGGATCAAGATGTGAACCAGATCACGGTTGAGTTAGAACCAGATCAGTTTGCGGTAGTTAAGTATAAAAAGGATGGCGATGTACTGCATATCACCTCAACTCGAATCCCTGATGAACTGCAAGGCAAGGGCTTTGGTAAGGCGATGATGGAGTCGGTATTGCCTGAAATTGAACAAGCGGGCTTCAAAATTGTGCCGGTTTGTAGCTATGTGGTTCACTACATGAATAGGCAGCCACAGTGGTCACACCTTCTATCCGATAAAGCATAACAACGAGTAATATGTCTCAATCAATATCGTCGAATAATCGAGCTCAACCTGAAGCGGGTTCAAGTCAAAATCAGCCAGAGCTTTATCAACAAGAGTTTTATCAAAATGAGCTTTATCAAAAAATAGCGACCTCGCTGGGTTGTCATGAAGGGTTTGATGTCCAAGTGATTCAACGCCTATGGGGTGGATATGGCGAGTTAGTTCGCTTAGTCTTTTCTCAAGAAAGCAGTGCGGAACTCAAGAGTGTGATTGTTAAACATGTCGCGTTGCCAGATAAAGCTGAACACCCAAAGGGTTGGAATACCAAACTCTCTCACCAACGAAAGGTACACTCTTACCAAGTGGAAACAGCTTGGTATCAGTCATTCACCCAACAATGGGACGAGCGCTGCCCTGTACCTGTTGGGCTGCAATGTGAACTAGAAGAGAATGAGTGGCTGATAGTGATGCAAGACTTAGCGGATATTGGCTTCCCGTTGATCTCTCAGTTTGATGTGCTTGCTGCTTCTGACTATCAGGCATCTAGTTACACAAGAGAAGAGCAAAAACAACGTAATGCTTGCCTTAAATGGCTTGCTAACTTTCACGCAAAGCACATCAATATCAATCAAGAGCAGTTGTCATCATTGTGGCAAGTCGGTACTTATTGGCATCTAGATACACGCCCTGATGAACTCAATGCCTTGGCTGATTTACCATTGAAGAACCAAGCCAAGCACATCGACCGTTTATTAAAAGAATGTCCATATCAAACCTTAGTCCATGGTGATGCTAAGCTCGCCAATTTTTGCTTTGATTCGAAAAGCGAACGCGCGGCTGCGGTCGATTTCCAATATGTGGGTCACGGCTGTGCGATGAAAGATGTCGCCTTGTTCATGAGCAGCGCGATTAGGCCACAAGATTGCGCAGAGCTTGAATCAGAAGTACTAGGTGCTTACTTCCAGCACTTGAAAGAAGCATTAGCGCACTATCAACCACAGCTTTCATTTGATGAAGTCGAAGCCGCATGGCGACCAATGTTTTACGTGGCATGGTCCGATTTCCAACGCTTCGTAAAAGGTTGGAGCCCAGAGCACTGGAAGATCAACCCTTATACTGAGCAGTTGACCTTACGAGTGCTCACTCAATTAGACGAACAGGAGTCCGTCAATGTTCGATAGAACCGCGAGCTGGAAAACGCCGCAAAACTTCTTATTACTGATTTCGATTGTTGTCCCTATCGCGTTTTCGAGCTGGATGGCTCTGCTTAATAACTTCGTGATTGAGAAAGCGAACTTTGATGGCGCCGATATTGGTTTGTTGCAAAGTGTTCGTGAGATCCCAGGCTTCTTAGCGTTTACCGTGGTGTTTGTTTTAGCCTTCATTCGAGAGCAACGCTTTATGTTGATATCGCTGGCGATGCTGACCGTGGGCACGGCGATAACCGGTTTATTCCCTTCACTCACAGGCTTGTTGCTGACTACGGTTTTGATGTCGACGGGTTTTCACTATTTTGAAACGCTGAAGCAGTCTCTGTCACTGCAATGGTTGAGTAAAGAAGAAGCGCCCGAGATGCTGGGTAAAATGATCTCCGTTGGCGCGTTGGCATCCTTAATCACTTACGGATCTATCTGGGTGATGCTAGAACAGCTGAAGCTCGACTTTGCTTGGGTGTACGGTATTACTGGCGGTATTGGTTTTATTCTGGTTTTGGTGATGACCTTTGGTTTCCCTGAATTTCAAACCAAGACGCCACAGAATAAGAAGTTGGTGCTGCGAAAGCGTTACTGGCTCTACTACGCGCTAACGTTTATGAGCGGTGCGAGAAGACAAATCTTCACTGTGTTTGCAGGCTTCTTGATGGTAGAGAAGTTTGGTTACTCGGCTGCCGACGTCACATTGTTGTTCTTGGTTAATTACCTATTTAACTTCTTGTTTGCGAAGCGCATTGGTCGATTTATCGGTGTGGTTGGCGAGCGTAAAGCGTTGATCTTCGAGTATGTTGGCTTGATTGGTGTGTTTGTCGGTTATGGTTTGGTGCAAAGCGCGGAATGGGCGGCGGCACTTTACGTGATCGATCACCTGTTCTTTGCATTGGCGCTGGCGATCAAAACTTACTTCCAGAAAATCGCAGACCCGGCAGACATGGCATCAACTGCTGGTGTCTCTTTCACCATCAATCATATTGCAGCGGTCGTTATTCCAGTGGTGTTTGGTGTGATTTGGTTGTCTTCTCCTGCAACGGTTTTCTATATTGGTGCAGTGATGGCCGTGGTTTCTCTAGCGCTATCTTTAAACATTCCGAAGAAACCTGAAGAGGGCAACGAAGTGCGAATGTTTAGCTGGCGCTAATGTTGGTCTCGATATTATGAAATAAGCAAAAAGCTCCAATAGTGATATTGGAGCTTTTTGTTTATGTGGGATATGTATATCTAATCCGCAAAATAGGTTTCACGCGGATCAGTTTCTTACGGTTTTTAATTCGGTACGCAGCTTGAAGATTCCTTTAGGTGCCTTGGTCAGCAAAATGCCACAAAGTAGAGGGATCATCATAAGGAGAGACTGTTCAGATAGAACCTCACCATTGATGTAGCAAGAGATCAGTAGCGCAACCACTGGGAAAATCAGGAAGCAGATAGATGCTTGGAAAGGCGTCGAAACTTGTCCTAATTTAAAGTAAGCCACAATGCCGCCAACACTCGCTACAAAGCCTAGATAAACCACGGCTGAGATTGAATCCCAAGTGAAGGATTCAACATTCACGCTTTCACCCATCGCTGAAACTGCGAACAAGAATAGAGAAGCAATTAAGCTCGGAACGGCGTTGTAGGTAAGTACTTCGATGCCTTTACAGTGCTTTTGAACTAAAACATACATCACTGCGTGAATGGCAACAGCAAGGCCTAAACAAACCGTGCCAATAAGGTAGTCATCACCACCCATTTGCATTTCATTGCCAAGGATTAAACATAGGCTCACAACAGCTGTGACTAAACCAAAGATTTGATGTTTCGCCAATCGTAGGCCTAAGAATAAACCCGACATCAGCATGACAGCGACTGGCATGTTGGCGAAGATGATCGATGCTAGACCAGAAGAGATGTATTGCTCACCATAGATCATCAAAGTGAACGGAATAGCAAAATACATCAGTGCCACAATGAGCAACCATTGACGCTTACCCTTTGGAAATAGCAAAGGTTGTTTAAAGACTTTCGCTAATACCGCGAGCAACGGTGCTGCAAGTAAAAAGCGTAACGCAGTGGCAAAAATAGGTGGGATAGAATGCAATGCCACTTCCATAGCGAACCAAGTGGTTCCCCAAATTAAGCAAACAGAGACAAAAAGCAAGATAGTTAGCGACTTCGAATTCATGGTGACTACTCATTAATAATTATTTAAATCATAGGCTTGTGGCGCCTTAATGACGTGGCACAGTATAGAAAGGTAGTCGGAGAAAAGTTTTGCCTTTTTATCTCTAATTTGAGTTTTTTGTAGGAATAAAATCTCTAATATAATTATTTTATAGGAAATAAACTCACTATAGATAGTCTAAGTAAAGTCATCATTCTTTGTGAGGTCTAATTTTGCTCAGGAAGTAATCAACTCGCGAGCATGGCTGTTGGGTTATTGCTATCAGCATAGCAACAAAAAACACGCCTACAATTAGGCGCGTTTTTGCTCAATACGTTTAAGAGACGGTATCTACTGCGTAACAGGCTTAACTTGTTTGGACTGTCTTACTGCCAGAATAAGTTGTGGTAGCAGCGACATCACTATCATACCGGTCATTAGTGAATACTGGACTGCAGTGAATGATTCCCCCATCAACACCATACCGGTCACGATGCCCGCAACTGGGTTTGCAATGCCACCGAAGGTGAAATCAACCACCGACATACGTTGCAGTAACCATACGTACATGCCGTAACCCAGTGCTGTATTTAGACCAATAACCCAAACCAAGCCCATCGCATTGCGAGTATCGAAATGAGTCACAGCGTTAACATAAGGCTGCGGGTCGATGAATGCATGAACGCCAGACGCGACAGACAAAATAGTACCGCCCAGAATCAGTTGCCACGTTAATACCTTCCACCAGTGCATGCGGTTACCCAGTGACTTGGTAATGCTGCTGCCGATAACGATACACATGATCGCAGCGAACATTGCGCCTAAACCTATTGGGTTCAGAGCAATTTGGCTTGGGTTAAAGAGCACCCACGCCAACGTGATCAAGCCAATACCTGAAAGGGCTTGAATCAGATGTGGGCGCTGTTTTTTCACTACCCAGTGGAAGATCATCGCGAACACCGGCACAGAGATCATACCCACGCCAGAGATCGCCGAAGGTAGCGTTAGCGCCATTACGAAGATCAAGCCAAAGAAGGTCGCAATATTGATAAGGCCCAATGTGAAAATGATCTGCCACTCGCCTTTTTTAGGCAGCGTTGGTTTTACCGCTAGCAATAACAAACCAGCAGGTAATGCACGCAAAGCACCCAATAATAATGGTGGCCACTCCTGTAGCGTAAATTGCGTCACTGCATAGGTTGTTCCCCAAAAGAACGCGGGGATCATTGCTAATAATATGTTCATCTGAAATATCTTTACGTTAAGATAACTATTGTGTGAACTGTATACTGAGAACTAGTGGTTGTAAAGTATCTTTATGTTAAACTAGTTTGAAGTAATCAGACTAATAACGGAGCGAGATCGCAAATGGATGCTATCGACCGCGTAGTAGAGCAATGGGCAAAGGAAAAGCCTGAGCTAGAAACTGAGCCTATGGCAATGATGGGCCGGATTATGCGTATTGCCAAGTATATGGAGACGCAAGTTGCCGAGCTTCATAAAAAATACGACATGAAGCTGGGTGAGTTTGATGTGCTGGCGACGTTGCGACGTTCTGGAAAGCCTTACCGACTGACTCCGTCAGAACTGATCGGGTCGATGATGCTGACATCAGGCGCGATGACCAATCGCCTTGATAAGCTAGAAGCCAAAGGGCTGATCAGTCGTGAGCACAGTAAAGAAGATAGACGTAGCGTGAGTGTTCAGTTAACCAAAGATGGTCTCATTCTGATTGATCAAATGATGACAGAGCATGTCGAAACGCAAAAAAAGCTCGTTAAATCACTGTCTACTAGTCAAAAGAAGAATACTAACCAGTTGCTTAAAACATGGCTGAGTGCTTACGAGTAATTGACTGGCTGGATCGGCTTGCTGAATTTATTGAACTGAGCTAACTCAAACTGATTTGAAAACCGAAGTGATGAGCTTCGGTTTTTTTGTGTTTGTTAAACGGGGTTATTTCTCTGACTCATTTAGATGGCTTAGGCTGAGCCGAGGCTCTCCAGCACTTCTCTAACTTTTTCAAAGCAAGTGCTTCAATGAATTTAAGGCAATGGTAACAGCATTGAGGTTGTTCAATCTTCGGATTTAGTCAGTAATTTGTATGCGAGTATGTCTACTAAAATTTCAAACAAGTTGTTCTATTTTTCTCGTTATCATCTTAATGCTAAGTCGAATAACCTATCGGCAATGAAACTTATCAAGGCTTAGAACTATGAACACTAGATTGAACGACACACTGACTTTTTTCGCTCGTATTTTATTGGCTTACTTGTTTATTCAAGCGGGTTGGGGAAAGCTATTTAGCTATGAAGGAACGGCGGGATACATGGCATCTCAAGGCGTCAGCGCTTACTTGTTGCCTTTGGTTATCTTGCTTGAACTCGGTGGTGGACTTGCGATTCTAGCTGGATTTATGACTCGCTTTACTGCGTTGTCGATTGCGTTTTTCTCTTTGGTTTCCGGTGTTATGTTTCACTTCGACCCAAGTTCGTCGGGTCAAATGATTCATTTCTATAAAAACGTCTCAGTTGCTGGTGGATATCTGGCGTTAGCGGTACTTGGCGCAGGATCGTTTAGTGTTGATTACTGGCTGTCTAACAAGTTGAAGGAAGACGCTAAATGGACGCGCTTAATGGTTCTTGTACGTTAGCGTTCTTTGTCTAATCACACGTTATTCGTTAGTGTTGTTGGCGCAACTTATGAATAAAAAACCGAAGCCTAATCGCTTCGGTTTTTTTGTTCCTGTCTAAGAATTTCAAGTACAGCGAATTGGCGAGTTAAGCTTGTAGCATCTCGTCACTGAATAGCTCAGCACAGCCAATACCATTAATGGCGCAGCTTTCATCAATGTCTGAAATGTCACCGCTCACGCCGATAGCACCTAATACCGTTTTATCCTTGTCTCGAATCAGTAGCCCCCCTGGCACTGGCACCATGTTTCCGTGTGCCAGCACGTTTACGGCGGAGATGAATGCTGGTCGGTTGTCAGCATCTTGGGCGAGTTTTCTAGAGGAACAACCCAGTGCGAGTGCCCCCCACGCTTTAGCAATCGCGATGTCTGGTCGCATCATGCTAGAGCCGTCTTGACGTTGCAGAGAAATCAGCTTGCCACCGCTGTCTAAGACGGCGACCGTCAAAGGATCAGTGTGGATCTTGTTTCCTGCTTGTAAGGTGCCATCAATGATGGTTAACGCTTGTTGTAGAGTCAAACTTCCCATGTTATCTCCTAGTTTTTCAAGGGGCCGTGTACCAAGCTAAGTCAGCCAATCATGACTCTTGTTGGTGAGCATCATTGACTGATTCAGTTCGGTACAAGAGTCCTAACTGGACTCTTGTAATAGCCCATAGCTGGGTAAAGTTAGGAAGGCAGCGAACTCTTCGGCTGTAGAAAGTTGATAGAAAAGATCGGCTGTCTCTTCAAATCGACCTGCTGCATAGCGCGAGTCTCCGACTTCATGTTTTATGGTGTCTAGCTCTTGGTAAAGCCAAGAGTGGAATAGTGATTTGGTAAAGGTTTGGCCGTCATCAAGCGTGACGCCGTGGTGGATCCATTGCCAGATATTGGCTCTCGAGATCTCAGCGGTGGCGGCATCTTCCATTAGTCCGTAGATAGGCACACAACCGTAGCCTTGGATCCAAGCTTCGATGTAATACAGCGCGATGCGTATATTCTTACGTACTCCTGCTTCGTCGCGGCTGCCTTCACAAGGTTTTAGCAGAGAGTCTGCATTGATCACATGCTCTGGGCTTTGGAAGTCCATTTGGTTTACTTTGCCATCGAGGTGCTTATCAAAGATCGACATTGCCAAATCAACCAGTGCAGGGTGCGCGACCCATGTGCCATCGTGTCCGTTTTGAGATTCTCTCTGCTTATCTTCGATAACCTTGGCGGTGACACGCGCCATCTCTTGCGGATCTTTCGCTGGAATAAAGGCAGACATACCACCCATCGCCAGTGCGCCACGAGCGTGACAAGTGCGAACCAACAGTTGGCTATAGGCGTTGAGGAATTCTTGATCCATGCCGATGCCGTGACGATCTGGCAGGATACGATCTTGATGGTTCTTCAGCGTTTTGATGTAGCTGAAGATGTAATCCCAACGACCACAGTTCATCGCAACGATGTGATCACGCATGGCGTACAAGATCTCTTCCATTTGGAATACGGCTGGTAGTGTTTCGATCAATACTGTCGCGCGAATGGTGCCTTTTGGTACATGGAAATAGTTTTCGGTGAAGCTGAAAATATCGTCCCACCACTGTGCTTCTTCCATGCTCTCAAGTTTTGGAATGTAGTAGTAAACCCCTAAACCTTGTTGTGCTCGTGATTGATAGTTATGGAAAAAGTACAAAGCGAAGTCCATCAAGCAACCGCCGATAGGCTGATTGTTGAATTGGATGGATTGCTCAGGAAGGTGGATCCCTCGTGGGCGAGCGATCAGCAGTGCAGGATCGTCGTTTAATTGGTAACGCTTCTGCTTCTTCTCATCGAAATGGCTAATGGTGCCAAGGTTGGCGTCTCTTAGGTTGATTTGCCCTTCGACCATATTGGCCCAAGTCGGGGAAGACGCATCTTCAAAGCAGCACATGAAGACTTTCGCGCCTGAGTTTAGCGCGTTGATCACCATCTTTCTTTCGATAGGCCCGGTGATCTCTACTCGGCGATCGAGTAGCTCTGGTGGCGGTGTCGCCACTTTCCACTCTTTATTCTGGCGAATGGAAATGGTGTCCTTTCTGAAATTGGGTAACTCACCCTCGTCATATTGAGCTTGTTTTACGTCGCGGTCACTTAGCAGGGCATGACGGCGATCTCCAAACTTATTGACGAGAGCTTCTAAGAATTTTAATGCATCTTTAGACAAGATCTCTTTGTACTCGGAGTTGTCCATCTTCCCAAGTACCTGCATACATTGTACTTCTTCTCTCTCTTTTATGTCATTCATCATTGTTGTCTCCTTTAAACAATACGATGCCACTTTGTATACAAAATGCTCTTTTTAAGGATATTTATATTGTAGAAATTGTAAACAAGCAAACGGTATTTAACATTTATTTATCATTTGATCTTTTTGTAATTTATTTTCACGTAAAGATATTTTATGTAAAGCAATGAATTGTAAGCTTTTCAGGATGAGTGCGTACTTAATGTGATGGGTTGATGTAACGAAATTGTTTCATTCTGGGGTTGATAAATAGCGAGGATGGTTCATAGTACACAAAAGTTAGTTTAATTGTATACAATCTGAACTGGAGGTTCGAATGGCAATTATGAAAGCGATTGAAGCAGCGGTAGAAGTGCTTAAACGTGAAGGTGTAGACATCGCATTTGGTGTTCCCGGCGCAGCAATAAACCCTATGTATGCGGCTATGAAAAAGCTCGGAGGAATCGACCACGTCTTAGCTCGTCACGTAGAGGGTGCATCCCATATGGCTGAAGGGTACACGCGTACTAATCAAGGCAATATAGGTGTGTGTATTGGTACTTCTGGTCCTGCGGGAACGGACATGATCACGGGTCTTTATTCTGCGTCTGCTGATTCGATTCCAATTCTATGTATCACAGGCCAAGCGCCCCGTGCTCGTCTTCATAAAGAAGATTTCCAAGCGGTCGACATTGAATCTATCGCTAAACCAGTCACTAAATGGGCAACCACGGTGCTGGAACCTGCACAAGTGCCACGCGCATTTCAAAAAGCCTTTCATTTGATGCGTTCGGGTCGCCCGGGGCCAATCCTGATAGATCTACCGATTGATGTTCAGCTGGCTGAGATTGAGTTTGATATCGATACCTATGAACCGCTAGAACCTTACAAACCGCAAGCAACTCGCGCGCAGGTTGAGAAAGCATTAACCATGATGTCTCAATCGGAGAAACCGCTGATTGTATCGGGCGGTGGCGTGATTAATGCTGGTGCGTCTGAATTGTTGCAACAGTTTGCCGAGATCACTGGAGTTCCTGTGATTCCAACCTTGATGGGTTGGGGCTCGATCCCAGATGATCATGAATTAATGGCAGGCATGGTAGGGCTACAAACGTCTCACCGTTACGGCAACGAAACCATGCTCAACTCTGACTTTGTGTTTGGTGTCGGTAACCGATGGGCAAACCGTCATACCGGCTCTGTCGATGTTTACACCGAAGGCCGAAAGTTTGTTCACGTTGATATTGAACCGACCCAGATCGGTCGCGTGTTCTGCCCAGATTTAGGCATTGTCTCTGATGCGAAAGCAGCGCTAGAGCTAATGGTTGAAGTGGCGCAAGAGTGGCGTGACGCTGGCAAATTGCCGAACCGAAATGCTTGGGCAAGCGAGTGTCAGGAACGCAAATCGACCATGCTGCGTAAAACCAATTTCGATGAAGCACCAATGAAACCGATGCGTGTTTATGAAGAGATGAACAAGGCGTTTGGTCGTGATACTTGCTATGTGAGCACCATTGGTTTGTCGCAAATCGCTGCGGCTCAGTTCCTGCATGTTTATAAGCCGCGTAACTGGATCAACTGTGGTCAAGCTGGCCCATTGGGTTGGACAACGCCAGCCGCATTAGGCGTACGAGCTGCTGATCCAGATCGCGATATCGTTGCTATCTCTGGAGATTACGATTTCCAATTTATGATCGAAGAACTGGCGGTAGGTGCGCAGTTCAACTTGCCATACATTCATGTGTTAGTGAACAACTCGTACTTAGGTTTGATTCGCCAAGCGCAGCGCCAATTTGATATCGATTATTGTGTACAACTGGCGTTTGATAACCAGAACGCGCCAGAGCTTGAAGGCTACGGTGTTGACCATGTCGCGGTTGTTGAAGGTTTAGGCTGTAAGGCGATTCGAGTTCGTGAACCAGAGCAAATTGCCGCTGCGTTTGAACAAGCCAAAGAGTTGATGAATAAGCATAAAGTACCGGTTGTTGTTGAGCTAATTCTTGAGCGAGTAACCAACATTGCGATGGGCGTTGAGATCAATGCTATTAATGAATTTGAGCCACTTGCCGAAAGCCGCGGCGATGCCCCAACGGCGCTGGCGTACAAGTAATCATTAAGTCATGTGTATCCGTAGAGCTGAGGCTTAGCTCTACGGAAAAGCCTCCAATAGAGCGAGGCTCTACTACAAATAACTAGATTTTCAAAAATAAAGAATAAGGACAGAGTCATGGCAAAATTTGCAGCAAACTTGTCAATGTTATTCACGGAAGTTGATTTTATGGACCGCTTTGAAGCTGCCGCAGAAGCGGGCTTTCAAGGTGTGGAATACCTTTTCCCTTACGCCTTTGATGCTCAGGCAATCAAAGCAAAGCTCGATGCTAACAACTTAGAGCAAGTGCTATTCAACCTGCCTGCGGGTGATTGGGATGCTGGCGATCGTGGTATCGCGGTCGACCCAGCACGAGTTGAAGAATTTCAAGCGGGTGTACCTAAAGCCATCGCTTACGCAAAAGCGCTCGGTTGTACTCAAGTGAATTGCTTGGCGGGGATTGTTCCGCAAGGTGTGACCCAACAAGACGCGCAATCGGCGTTTGTGATTAACCTGCATTACGCGGCGAACGCGCTAGCAGCAGAAGGCATCAGCTTAGTGATAGAAGCGATCAATACACGCGATATTCCGGGCTTCTTCTTAAACACCACAGAGCAAGCTAAAGCGATCATCAAAGAGGTAGGGAGCGATAACCTTTCTATCCAATACGATATTTATCACATGCAAATTATGGAAGGCGATCTTACGCCGACCATGCAACAAAATATTGGCCAAATCGCACACGTGCAACTGGCGGATAATCCAGGCCGACACGAACCGGGTACTGGCGAAATCAACTACCCATTCGTGCTCAATTATCTTGATGAGCTTGGCTATCAAGGCTGGGTTGGCTGCGAATACAAGCCAAAAACAACAACGACAGAAGGCCTTGGTTGGCTGCACCAGTACCGTTAATTGAGTCTGGTAACCCTCAAACGTTAAGGAGAACAACATGTCTAAAATTGCATTTATCGGAACTGGCATCATGGGTAAACCTATGGCGAGTAACCTTCAAAAAGCAGGTCACGATTTGATTCTGTCGGATCACTTTAATGCAGCACCTGCCGACCTTGTGGCAGCGGGCGCAACGGTCTGTCATTCACCAGCGGAAGCGGCTGAAGCAGCAGATATCGTTATCTTAATGGTGCCGAATACACCACAAGTTGAAGATGTCCTGTTTGGTGACAACGGCGTCGAGAAAGGCCTAACGGCGGGTGGCGCAACGGGGAAACTGGTTATCGACATGAGTTCGATCTCGCCAATCGCGACCAAAGCAATTGCAGCGCGAATCAATGAAGGTGGTGCTTCATACCTTGATGCACCGGTATCAGGTGGCGAAGTAGGCGCTATTAATGCAGCGCTGACTATCATGGTGGGCGGTGAGCAAGACGCCTTTGACAAAGCACGTCCGCTATTTGAAATCATGGGTAAGAACATCACGCTGGTGGGTGATAACGGTGCAGGTCAAACCTGTAAGGTCGCAAACCAAATCATCGTTGCTCTGAATATCGAAGCCGTGTCTGAGGCGTTAGTCTTTGCTTCAAAAGCTGGTGCTGATCCAGCACGAGTTCGTCAAGCGCTATTAGGTGGCTTTGCTAACTCTAAGATATTGGAAGTGCACGGTGAGCGTATGGTTGAAGGCACATTCGACCCGGGCTTTAGAATCTCACTTCACCAAAAAGACCTCAACTTAGCGCTAACGGGCGCACAAGAGCTAGGGGTTGCACTACCTAATACGGCTAACGCTCAAGAGTTGTTTGGCGAGTGTGCCGAAATGGGCGGTGAAGGTTGGGACCACTCTGCGCTTATCCAAGCGATTGAGAAACGTTCTGACCACTCGATTCGCTAATTAATTAAGGCTGCTATCGATTCGTAGCCCAACAGTTTGTTTATAAATCGCGTAGTTTCGTCTCCTTTTATACGCGTTCCTGATACGAGGCAGAGGTTGAAGTTGTTCCTTTCCAACTTGATCTTAGCAGGCACCCTTTGGCCTTGTATCGGGGTTCTTTTTTTCTCCGTCAACTAAGGAGTGGCTGATGGACATTGATGCTAAGCAGTTTCTGCAAACCCTTTTCTCAAGTGCTGTTAATCAGGCGCTACCTAAAAATCACATCGAACCTTTTCTTCCTAAAGACATTTTTTATCGCTCTGCTAACCAAGCTGGGCGAACTGTCGTTATAGGAGCAGGTAAAGCAGCCGCGTCGATGGCCGCTGAGCTCGAAGCCGTCTGGCAAGTTAAACAACAGCAAGATCTCGCACTGCGTGATCTTGAAGGCTTAGTCGTGACCCGCTACGAACACACCGCCCCTTGCGAACATATCGAAGTGATTGAAGCTGCGCACCCCGTGCCAGATGCGATGGGCTTAGAAGTGAGCCAACGTATGCTGCAATTGGTGAGTGGCTTGAGCGCTGACGACACGGTTATTTGCCTACTGTCGGGTGGCGGCTCTGCACTATTAAGCTTACCCGGTGGTGACATCAGCCTAGCAGAGAAGCAACAAATCAATAAGGCGCTGCTTAAATCAGGCGCCGCCATTGATGAGATGAACTGTGTGCGCAAACATCTATCTTCGATAAAAGGTGGTCGACTCGCCAAAGCTGCGTATCCTGCAAGGGTAGTGTCACTGGCGATTTCTGATGTGCCGGGCGATGACATCAGTGTGATTGCATCGGGCCCAACCGTACCCGACACCACCACGCGTTTTGATGCGATGGCCATTTTAGAACGTTATCAAATAGAAACACCACGCTCGGCATTTGAATGGCTAAATAATCCAGAGTCAGAGACCATTAAGCCAGATGATGCCTGTTGGAAGAACGCGGAGCACCATATTATCGCTACCCCGATGTCGGCATTGGAATCCGCTGCTGCAGAAGCTGAAGGCTTGGGTATTCCCGCTTATGTGTTGAGTGATTGCATAGAGGGAGAAGCGCGAGATGTCGCGAAGGTGCATGCTGCGCTAGCCAAACAAGTGGCTAATAACAAGCACCCATTCGAGACGCCTTGCGTGATACTTTCCGGCGGGGAAACCACAGTAACCGTTAAAGGCAATGGTCGCGGTGGGCGTAACTGTGAGTTCTTGTTGAGCTTGTATAACGAGCTTAAGGGACAAGACAACATATTTGCATTAGCTGCCGATACCGACGGGATTGATGGCGTGGAAGACAATGCGGGCGCATGGATCACGCCTCAAACATGGCAACAAGGTTCGAGCCTGTCGCTTAAAGCGCAAGACTATCTCGATGCCAACAACAGCTACGATTTCTTCAAGCAAGTCGATGTGCTTCTTACCACGGGGCCGACGCTGACCAATGTGAATGACTTTCGCGCAATATTGATTCTTTAACTTGAACAGTTCAAAAACACGGTATGGAATGGTCGCTTCTTAACAAATAGAGCGGCCATTTTATTGTTATCAATGCGGTGACCTTGAGTTCTGAGATTATCTTCTGGACTAATGAAGCACGTTGATTACTATGATTTTAGTAACGAGCTGTAAAGGATGCAATATGTCTAGGATCAGACAAAAGAATCAAGATTTAATCATCGAAGTCGCGTGTGAACAATTCGCCACTCATGGTTATGCCGCAACAAAAATGGCCGATATCGCAAAAGCGGCCGACATTCCCAAACCCAACGTATTCTACTATTTCAGCTCTAAAGATAAGCTCTACAACGCTGTGCTTGAAACCGTCACTCAGCCTTTACTAGAAGCGTCTCGTCCGATTGAAGAGCTCAGCGATCCTGTTGAAGCCTTGTCCCAATATATTCAAACCAAACTGCTCATTTCTCGCGACCATCCACATGCCTCTAAAGTGTTTGCCAATGAAGTGATGTCTGGCGCGAAAGTGCTGCCGAAAGAGATTGGTGACGAGCTGTATAAGCAATCACAGATGATCCTTGATAAGTTCTCGACATGGTCGGCGCAGGGCCTAATGGACGATGTTCCCGCTCATCACCTGATGTTTACCATCTGGGCGGCAACTCAAACCTACGCCGATTTTGGCTGGCAGATTTGCAGCGTGATGCAGAAGGACCAACTCGATGATAAAGACTATGCCGATGCCGCTGAGTTCATCACTCAGCTAGTGATTAAAGGCTGTGGTGTGAAAGGGAGCACTTGAAAGCTGGAGAGTCTTGCTGAGAGTTGCTTTAAGCTTGCTCTTCAGGAAATTGAAATGCCTTATCGTAGAATAAGGCATTTTTTACGCTTGTATTTTAGCTGTATGAGGCTTAGCCAACTAACAAGAAGAAGAGAGCTGTTGCGACAATACCTATCAATGCGTAGGGGAATTGAGTGGTTGCGTGTTGCATTGAGGTACACCCGGAACCTTGAGCTGACAATACCGTTGAGTCACTAAAGAAACATGAGTGACTGCCCGCTGCTGATGCCGAAAGCAGAGCCGCAATAGTTAAATGTAGAGGTACGCCAAGTTGTTCGCCTAGAGGCAATACGATTGGCATAGCAACTGCAAAAGTTCCCCAAGAAGATGCGGTAGCAAACACCAATGCACCGGTGATCATAAAGATAATTGCTGGGAAGTAAGACGCCGATAGATAAGGGCTTACTGTCTCGATGACATATTGTGTCACTCCTAGAGAATCATTCACAGACTTCAGCATGAATCCACCAATCACCGTTGCCAATGGCAGCAGCATAACTTTGATTCCGTCGTAGACAGCTTCAAACATATCATTCATTGAGATTAGACGTTGAACACCATAGAAGCAGATAGTAAAGATAATTGCGACAAATACGCCTGCTAATAGATCAATACCGAAGTACCAGCTTGCACCAACTAACACCACCATAGGCAATAGGAAGTTGATTAATCCCATCGTTGGGTTGGTGTGCGCTGTAATATCTGCGCCAAAGTCGATGTCTGTTGCACCGTCAGGACGTACTTGACCTTTCTTCGCTCGTTCCTCAGCCTGCTTCATTGCGCCTAAATCCGGCATCTTTTCTAACGCAACGAGAAGGACGATTATCAGCGTAACCCAGCCATAAGCCATGTATGGAATCGCTTCAATATATGCTTTGATACCCTCACCAGCTTCAGCCACTCCATTCGCTTCAAGCAGTGAGCTAAAGAAAATAGCCCATGTTGATATTGGCACCAGAATACAAATCGGCGCAGCGGTGGAATCGACTAGATAAGATAGTTTTTCACGGGAGATGTTGTATCCGTCAGTAATCTTCTTCATCGATGATGAGATAGCGATCGCGTTCAGATAGTCATCAATAAAGATCATGATGCCGAGGAAAAAGGTCATCAGCATAGATTGTTTACGGCTCTTAACCTTTGTGACCAACATATCTGAAAAGCTTAAAATACTGCCGCCTTTTTCGAGAATTGCGATTAATCCCCCCATCAGTCCGCAAACTAGAACGATCCATGCAATGGTTTCGTTCATCATTACATCCATCGATATGCCGACAATTTGCTCAACGGCTTGCGCAGGATTGAGTAGTAGTACACCAGCGATGGTACCACTAAAAAGCGCCTCTACGGTGCGGTGTGTAGTTAGGGCGAATACCAAAACAAGTGCGGTAGGGAGAAGGCTCATCCATCCATAGGCCTCTCCTTCTTGGTGGTTCAATCCAATTGATGTGAAGAAAATGAAAGTCGCGACAACCAATAGAGATACCATGATGTGTTGACTGTTGATCTTCAGCGGCGCGTCCAACGCCTTAGTTTGCGTAGTCATACGTGTAGTTCCTTTGTTTATGCTGAGTGCAACATCCAGTCGATTTCTAATGGAGTGATGGCGCGTTCAAACTCCGCCAGTTCACTTCGTTTACAAGCTAAATATAGATCGACAAACTCTTTAGAGATGTACGGGGTCAGCTCACTGCGTTCTAGCTGATCGAGAGCTTCAGACATACGCAGAGGTAAGTCTATTGCATCATCACTGAGGGAGTTAGGACATTGGTCTTTGGTATAGTTTTCACTCGCTAATACTGCGGATAGTACTACTGCAGCGAGAATGTAAGGGTTAACGTCAGCTCCCGCAATGCGGTGTTCAATTCGGCGATTGTTGCTGTCGCTGATAGGAACACGCAGTGCGACACCACGATGGTTCTCGCCCCAGTCTGCTTTCGTTGGCACGTAAGCTCCTGGAACAAAGCGGCGGTAAGAGTTAACGTTAGGGCAAATCAAGGCCATGGAATCGGATGTTTGAGCAAGCATCGCGGCCATGGTTTGATAAAAGAGATTACTGGGTTCACCATCTTGTTGGCTGAAGTGGTTATTGTCGTTGGAATCCACCAAGCTAAGGTGGATGTGCATACCGTTACCAGCTTGCTCACTAAATGGCTTAGCCATGAAGGTAGCATCGAAATCATGTTGATTAGCAATTTGACGAATTAGGCGTTTGACGATGATGATTTCATCACACACTCGTAGTACATCTTTAGAGTGGTTGAAGTTAATTTCGAATTGTCCTGGGGCGGATTCAGATAGTGCCCCCGAAGTATTTAACCCTTGTTCTTGAGCGACTTTGTTAAGATCGGCCAAAAAGTCTGCGTAATCATCCAAACCATCTAAGTCATAGACTTCGGTATCTTTTTCTCGTGATTTTTTGTTTGGGTTGATGGCTGTTTGTAGTGCTCCCATCTCACCCCGCTTCCTGTCTATTAAGTAAAACTCTAGCTCTAAGGCAACACATGGATGTTGATCTTTGGTGTGTAACTTTTCGAGAATTTCACTGACGATATTACGAATAAAGAGCGGGTTTGGGGTGTGGGCTGACTCATCCATCATACTCAACATTATTTGGCCCACTTGCTCTTTAGCGGTAGGCATCAATGTATCCGCAATTGGGAAACACATGTTGTCTGGTTCTCCCAATTCTTCACCTAACCCTGCTGTTTCAACCACATTACCTTTGGTATCTAAAGTAATTGTCGAGAGGGGAAGAGCTACTCCTTTATGCAGCTTGTGTAGTGCACTTACTGGGATGCGCTTGCCTCTTGGTGTGGCATTGATGTCGGTAAAAATCAGATCAACAAACTCGATGTTGGGCCATTTTTGTCGAAAATTTTTAACTTCCTGTAGATACGATTCCATTGTGTTCTCCAACTAGCCTCTATTTGGTAAATTAAAAGTAATAAAAAAGAAACAAGTCAATTGTACTAATTAGACTAAAGTCTAGTTTTAAAGGTTATTTCCTTTTAATACATAAGCTTGCGTTGATTACTTTGAAATTTACAATTTTATTGAAAGATGTTTCTGTTAACTATTTTGTAACAGTTGATTGTGTTTTGCTCAATATAATGTCCAAAATTAGTCGTTTTTTTGACCAAAAAGGTGGGTTTGGTCACGCTTTGGTCATAATATCGAACATCGGTGTTGATAATTTTGTACATGATTTGTAGTGTAAGTGTTAAATAAATCGAGCACGGAAGTAACATGTCTAGAACAAGCAAACCCATTATTGGAATTGTTAGTTGCGCTAAAGAATTGGGTGGCTATCAAATACAGGCAGTGAATAATTTTTACCTCACGGCTGTGAAAGACTTTGGTGGGTTGCCACTGATATTGGCTCCGGATATGGCAAGTGAAGACGTTGAGCGTCTTCTTAACATCTGCGACGGTTTTTTATTTCCGGGGAGTCACTCAAATGTGGCACCACATCATTACAACGGCACTCATGAAGAGTCTAAGAAAGATGAAGCTCGAGATGAGCTTTCCTTTACTTTGATTCGTCAAGCGATAGACAAAGACATTCCGTGTTTTGGTGTTTGCCGTGGATTTCAAGAGATGAATGTTGCTCTGGGAGGCTCACTGAACCCAGCAGTTCATGATTCAGGTTTCAACGACCATAGAGAGAGTGAGGTCGAAGACTTTGAGGAAAAGTACGCTCCATCACACGCGGTGTTGGTGCAAAAACAAAGTTTGTTTGAGAAATGGCTGACTGAAAATCATTGGGAAAACACTATCTTTTTTGAGGTTAATACTCTTCATAACCAAGGGGTTGACCAATTAGCTCCCCAACTGACTGTGGAAGCTAAAGCACCGGATGGTTTAGTGGAAGCGTTTAGTCTTCCAGGGCAAAAATTCTTTGTTGGCGTGCAGTGGCACCCAGAATGGAAAGCAAAAACGAATCATTTCTCTCAAATTTTGTTTAAAGAATTTATGATGGCGGCCTCTCTATAAGTTAGGAGCCACCTACATGGACAACCAAGAGATTGGTAAAAATATTGTTCGATTAAGAAAAGAACATGGATTGTCACAACGAGAATTAGCCGAACGAGCAGGTATTACACATAGCGCGATCTCTTCGATTGAGAATGCGAAGGTAAGCCCTTCAGTAAGTTCGTTGCAAAAAATAGTGAATGTTTTTTCTTTATCTCTTTCGGAGTTTTTCACACTTGAACAACCCAAAAGCGATGAAGTGAAGGTTGTCGTTGCACCTGAAGAGTTGGTTGAAATGGGCAGTGAGTCGGTTTCAATGAAATTGGTAACCAACGGCAGCAAAGAACAGGTAATTGGATTTTTGATTGAAGAGTATGCCCCCCACGGCACAACGGGTGCGGCGGAAATTAAACATGAAGGCGAAGAGATCGGCACTATTTTAGAGGGCGAAATCACTCTGGAATACAAAGAGCAATCTTTTGTCCTTAAACAAGGTGAATCGTACATTATTGATACGACGCAGCCGCACAAGTTCACAAATCACACAGACAAGGCTTGTCGAATGATAAGCGCGCATACGCCAACCACATTCTAAGTGGGCCTTGCCTTGTTGTGATAACAAGGAGAGCGTATGAAAACCCAAGAACAATGGATTGAACTGAGAAACAATCTAAACATCGAAAATCGTGCCTTTATTAATGGCGAATATAGCGCAGCTATCAGTGGAGAAACTCTAGATGTTGTTAACCCGGCTACCGACGAGACACTGACCCAGATAGCTCGTTGCCAAGAAGAAGATGTTGAGCTTGCGGTAACATGTGCTCGTCAAGCTTTCCTTTCTGGTGAATGGAGCAACAGCGCTCCGTCATATCGCAAAGCGGTACTCAGCCAATTTGCAACGCTGATTGACCAACATCGTGAAGAACTTGCGTTGCTGGAAACCCTAGATACGGGTAAGCCAATCAGCCATAGCTTTTCAACCGATATCCCTGGTGCTGCAAGTGCACTGCGTTGGTATGCAGAAGCCATCGATAAAGTGTATGGGGAAGTCGCGCCAACGGAACAAGATGTACACGCCTTTGTTTCTCATCAAGCTATCGGTGTTGTTGCAGCGGTAGTTCCATGGAACTTTCCATTATGGTTAGCTTGCTGGAAACTTGGCCCTGCATTAGCAGCAGGTAATAGCGTTATTCTTAAACCCTCTGAAAAATCTTCTCTCACTGCTATTTATATTGGTCAACTCGCCAATCAAGCAGGCTTACCACGTGGCGTTTTTCAAGTCGTTACAGGCTTTGGCCATGAAGCCGGTGATGCTTTAGCGAAACACCATGACGTCGACTGTATTGCATTTACGGGTTCCACTCGTATTGCTGGTCAATTAATGGTTCGTTCTGGTGAAACCAATCTTAAGCGTGTGTTTGCTGAGGCTGGTGGTAAGAATGCCAATATCGTATTTGAAGACTGCGAAGACCTCGATCGTGCAGCCGCAGAAACCGCTGGTGGTTGCTTCTATAACCAAGGCGAAGTCTGTGTCGCTGCAACTCGTTTATTAGTGCACGAAAGCATCAAAGATCGCTTTGTTGATAAAGTCATTTCTGCGGCTCAATCCTTTATGCCGAAAGACCCAATGGACACCTCATCTTCGATGGGAGCGCTCATCGATCAAGGTCACAAATCAAAAGTGCTTGAATATATAGAGCTTGGCCAAGCGGAAGGTGCAGTTCTTCGTTGCGGGGGTGATGTTGAAGGCAAAGGTGCATTTGTTGAGCCGACCATTCTTGATAACGTTGACAATAAAATGCGTGTCGCCCAGGAAGAGATCTTTGGTCCTGTACTTTGTGTTATCTCATTTAAAGATGAAGCTGAAGCCGTCGCAATCGCCAATGACTCAAAATACGGTTTAGGTGCGGCGCTTTGGAGCAATAACATTAACCGCGTACACCGTGTAGCTAAACAGCTTCAGGCAGGTTCTGTTTGGGTGAACAACTACAACGAAGGTGATATGACCGTCCCTTTTGGTGGGTTCAAAATGAGTGGTAACGGCCGTGATAAATCACTGCACGCCATCGAAAAATTCACAGAAACCAAAACCACTTGGATTCGCCTTCACCCTTAGCCTGCTGATGATTAATAAAGGAATATCACTATGAATAAGCATACGGATTCGTTTTACGCCCACTCTATCCCGAACATGCCAGAGTTCCCACAACTGCAAGACAACATTGAGTGTGATGTGTGTGTGGTTGGGGCTGGGTTTTCAGGTTTATCTTCGGCTCTTCATTTAGCCGAGAAAGGTTTTAAGGTAGTGGTACTAGAGAGTGCCAAAGTTGGTTTTGGAGCAACTGGTCGTAATGGTGGACAGATCGTCAATAGCTACAGCCGAGATGTTGATGTAATAGAAAGCCGTTACGACCAACCCCAGGCTAAAGCCCTGTGTGACATGATTTTCGAAGGCGGAGATGTCATTCGTGGCCTAATCGAAAAATACGATATTGAGTGTGACCACAAACGCGGTGGCCTATTTACCGCGCTAAACAAAAAGCAGTTAATAGGTTTAGAGCATCATAAGAAAAACTGGGAGCGATATGGTAATGACCAGCTCACCATGTTGGATGCTAGCCAAGTAGAAGAGGCGGTTGGTACTCAAGCTTACACCGGTGGCTTGCTTGATATGCGAGGTGGGCACATTCATCCGCTTAAACTCGCATTGGGGGAAGCCGCAGCATTTGTTTCTCTTGGTGGCCAAATTTTTGAACAATCAGCGGTAACGTCCATTGAAAAAGGTGCGAATCCTGTTGCAAGAACAGCGAGCGGTAGCGTGAAGAGTAAATACTTGGTGTTAGCTGGCAACGCCTACTTAGGTGGGTTGGCTCCGAATATCAGTAACAAAGCCATCCCATGTGGAACTCAAGTCGTGGCGACAGAGCCGCTTACCGATGAGCAACTAAAACAGGTTTTACCAAGTGACTACTGCGTTGAAGACTGTAATTACTTACTGGACTATTTCCGATTGAGTGCCGACAAACGCTTGTTGTTTGGGGGCGGGGTGGTTTATGGCGCTCGTGACCCTCAAGACATTGAGTCTCTGATTCGTCCTAAGTTAGAAGGTATTTTCCCTCAACTTAAAGGTATCAAGATTGATTACACATGGACTGGTAACTTCTTACTTACCTACTCACGTATGCCGCAGTTCGGCGCATTCGACGACAATATTTATTATTTGCAAGGCTACAGTGGTCATGGAGTTACCTGTACTCACTTGGCTGGCAAGTTATTGGCAGAAGCCTTAACAGGGCATGCCGAACGATTTGATGCCTTCGCACAACTCAAGCACTACGCCTTCCCTGGTGGACGTCACTTCCAAATACCATTCACAGCAGTTGGCGCAGCGTATTACAACCTAAGAGATAAACTGGCTATCTAACCGGACGATAAGGAACATCCAATGAGTAGAGTAGTAAAATTCGCGGCCCTGCAACTGACCAAAAGCTGGGATCTGGAAGATAACCTAAATAAAGCTAAGCAAGCGATTCGTGAAGCTGCGAGTAACGGTGCCAATGTGGTTTTGCCGCAGGAATTGTTCGCTGCTCCTTATTTTTGTAAGAAGCAAGAAGCTAAGTATTTTGAGTTGGCTGAGGAAGTAGACAATTGTCTGTTGATAACAGAGATGAGTGCATTGGCAAAAGAACTCGGGGTCGTGATTCCAGTTAGTTATTTTGAAAAAGCGGGCAATACCTTCTTTAACTCATTAGTGATGATTGATGCCGATGGCACTGTGCTAGATAACTACCGCAAATCACACATCCCGGATGGTCCGGGTTATAGCGAAAAATACTATTTTAGTCCTGGAGATACTGGTTTCAAAGTATGGCAAACCCAGTTTGGTAAGTTCGGCGCTGGTATTTGCTGGGATCAATGGTTTCCCGAGCTTGCTCGTAGCTTAGCGTTACATGGTGCAGAAGCCATTTTTTACCCAACCGCTATTGGCAGCGAACCACAAGATCCAACTTTAGATTCTCGTGATCACTGGCAACGCACTATGCAAGGCCATTCCGCTGCAAACTTGGTTCCTGTGATTGCGTCTAATCGCGTAGGCACAGAATGTGATGATGGCATTGAAACCACATTCTACGGTTCTTCTTTTATTACCGATCATACTGGTGGCAAGTTGGCAGAAGCGCCACGTGATGAGGAAGCTATCATTTACGCGGAGATTGATTTAGCCGCAACGGCTCAAGCGCGTCACTCGTGGGGGCTGTTCCGTGACCGCCGCCCAGATCTATATGGCTCTGTGGGCAAACTAGCAGTTTAAAGGGGCAGACTATGCAGTTATCGACAACACCACTGCAAGATGGGTTCTACTTTCCAGCTGAGTTTCATCCTATTGAAGAAGTTTGGTTGGCTTGGCCAGAAAGACGAGACAATTGGCGTGATAACGCCCTTCCTGCCCAGCAAACATTCGCTAGCATTGCGAATGCAATAGCAGAAGTGACTAAGGTTTGTGTCGCCGTGAGTGCGAAGCAATTTGATAAGGCGAGAACATTGCTTCATTCAGATATTCGGCTTGTTGAAATCCCATTCAATGATGCGTGGATGCGTGATATTGGGCCCACAGTGTTGGTGAATCAAGACGGCGAGCGTCGTGGAATCAACTGGCAGTTTAACGCTTGGGGTGGTGACTATAATGGCCTCTATGAAAACTGGCAGCAGGACGACCTAGTGGCTAGCTCAGTATGTGACATTATCGGAATTGATCACTACAACGCCCCATTCGTTTTAGAGGGGGGCTCAATTCATACTGATGGCGAAGGTACGCTCTATACAACAGAAGAGTGTTTGCTTAGTCCGGGACGCAACCCTGAGTTGAATCAACAACAGATAGAAACACATCTCAAAGAATATCTAGGTATTGAAAAGGTCATTTGGCTGCCTAAAGGACTATTCGATGATGAAACTGACGGACATGTTGATAATTTGATGCATGTAATTGCCCCGGGGAAAGTGGTATTGAGTTGGACAGATGATCCATCAGACCCACAATTCGCATTATCTCGTCAGGCGGAACAAGTGTTAAAAGATCAATCTGATGCTAAAGGTCGAGAGATTGAAATCATCCGTTTACCGTTGCCAGGGCCTTTGCACTATAGCGAAGCAGAAGCAAGCGGAATTGATAAAAGTGATGGAATGACACGTGATGCAGGGGAAAGGTTAAGTGCTTCTTATGCCAACTTTCTTATCGCGAATGGTTATGTGTTTTTGCCATTGCTCGATGATAGAACTGACGAGCAGGCAATAAAAATATTGCGGCAAGCGATGCCTGAACATCAAGTCGTTGGTATACCAACGCGTGAGGTTTTGCTGGGTGGAGGTAACATCCACTGCATTACTCAGCAGATCCCTGCTTAGGAAAACCATTATTAAAACAATGAACTATTGGTTTTCTGCTTGGTAGGGTAACTATCAGTAGACGCCAAGGTAAAGCTGTCAAAAGGAATCCCCATGCAACAAATTACAAATCAATCATTGCTGTCGTTTATGGTGCTAAATCAAGACCAAGGTATTGCTGTAAGTAACCCCGCGACGGGTGAAATACTTGGTTATGCACCAGTGTCGTCTGAACATGACATTTTAGATGGGGTCGAGCGTGCAAGCTTCGCGCAAAAAGAGTGGGCTTTGCTGCCAGCCAAAACCCGTTCTGGTTTACTACAAAAATGGTATCAGTTGTTACTTGATAACAAGGAAGATCTCGGTCGCCTGATGACGTTAGAGCAAGGCAAGCCATGGGCAGAAGCACAAGGTGAGGTGTTGTACGGCGCAAGCTTTATCGAGTGGTTTGCTGAAGAAGCGAAGCGTACCTATGGTGAGACAATTCCAGCGCCAAGTAGCGACAAACGCCTTGTAACTATGAAACAACCTATTGGAGTAGCTTGTGCGATTACTCCGTGGAATTTTCCTATTGCAATGATAACTCGTAAGGCAGGTCCAGCACTTGCGGCTGGCTGTAGTTTTATTGTGAAGCCGTCTGAATCCACACCTTTATCTGCTTTTGCTGTAGCTGAGCTAGCATATCAAGCGGGCATTCCTCGTGATGTACTGCAAGTGGTATTGGGCGCGAATTCTCGTCAAGTTGGCGGTATTTTTACCTCACATCCTCTGATTCGTAAGCTCTCTTTCACGGGCTCTACGCAAGTTGGAAGAGTGCTGATGCAGCAAAGTGCAAACGACATCAAGCGAACGTCAATGGAGCTCGGTGGAAATGCACCATTTATCGTATTTGATGATGCAGATATTGATGCGGCTGTGCTTGGTGCAATGGCGTCTAAGTTTCGTAATGCCGGTCAAACTTGCGTCTGCGCTAACCGTTTTTATGTACATAACAAGGTGTACGATGATTTTGTTGAAAAATTCGATGCAGCAGTGCAGCAGCTTAAAGTAGGCAATGGTCTAGAAGAGGGTGTAAATGTTGGTCCGGTAATCAGCGAATCAGCAAAACAAGGTATTCAGTCCCTCATTGACGGCGCAATCGAACAGGGCGCGAAACCAGTTACTGAGCCGAAAACTCTTGATGGTCTATTCATGCAACCTGTCGTTCTCAAAAACGTTACGCATGATATGGATATTATCTCGCAAGAGATCTTTGGCCCCGTCGCTCCTGTGATCAAATTTGATGATGACCAACAGCTTATCGAAATGGCTAACGACACTATCTATGGCTTAGCGTCTTACTTCTATAGCCAAAATATCCACCGTGTATGGAAGATAGCAGAAGCACTGGAGTACGGCATGGTAGGAATTAACGAAGGCATGATCTCTACCGAGGTAGCCCCTTTCGGTGGAGTTAAGCAGTCCGGTATCGGGCGTGAAGGGGCAAAACAAGGTATCGATGAATACATGAGCATCAAATATCTCTGCTTTGGCGGCAACTAATCAAAGGACATGACAATGACAAATCAACAACTACATCAAAGAAGAAGCGAAGTTATCGCTCAAGGCATGGGCGCACTGTACCCACTTTATGTCGAAAAAGCAGAGAATGCTCACGTGTGGGATGTGGATGGAAATAAATATATCGACTTTGCTGCTGGTATCGCGGTAACGAATACAGGGCATGCAAATAAGCGTATCAACGAAGCGGTAAAGGCTCAACTGGATAACTTTTCACACACTTGTGCTATGGTGACGCCTTATGCCTCCTTTGTTGAACTGGCAGAAAAGCTCACAGAACTCGCCCCCGGTGACAGTGATAAAAAAGCGATTTTCCTGACAACAGGAGCTGAAGCGGTTGAGAATGCTGTGAAAGTAGCGAGAGCTCATACTGGCCGCACTGGTGTGATTGCTTTTAAAGGTGGCTTCCACGGCCGTACTAATATGACCATGGGGCTAACTGGTAAAGTCGCGCCTTACAAAGCGGGCTTTGGCCCATTTCCAAATGAAATATTTCATGCACCTTACCCAAATGCTTTTCATGGCGTAAGCACAGAACAAAGCCTGCAAGCGCTCGATGATTTGTTTGCGTGTGATATTGAGCCATCACGCGTGGCGGCGATAATCTTTGAGCCTGTGCAAGGTGAAGGCGGTTTCTATCAAGCCCCCGCGGAGTTTGCTCAAGGCCTGCGTGAGTTGTGTGACAAATACGGCATTATGCTTATCGCGGATGAAATTCAAACGGGCTTTGCGCGCACGGGTAAAATGTTTGCCACTGAATATCTGGGCATTGAACCCGACATGATAACAATGGCAAAAGGTATTGCGGGTGGTTTCCCTATCTCAGCAGTAGTGGGAAAAGCCGGTGTTATGGATTCGGCACTACCAGGTGGCTTAGGTGGTACTTACGCTGGCTCTCCGTTGGGGTGTGTGGCTGGTTTAGAAGTCCTAAAAATTATCGAAGAAGAGCAATTGTGTGCTAAAGCAATGGGCATTGGTGAGGTTGTGAATGCCCGTATGAGCAAGCTACAGGAATCGGTTCCAGCTATTGGTGAAATACGTACCACTGGAGCGATGATGGCTATTGAGTTTACTGATCCAGAGTCAGGCAAGCCATTGCAGGACTTAACTAAAGCGGTGATAGCGAAAGCACAAGAAAATGGTCTTATTCTGCTTTCGTGTGGTGTAAAAGCGAATGTAATTCGTCTGCTTCCACCATTAACTATTGAATCTGAAGTACTCAGCGAAGGCTTAGATAAGCTTGAGAAAATTATTCTGGAAGTTGTTTAGGATTTGAGTTAAGACATTGTATTTTAATATAAAGGTCATTGTAGATATTCTTTTCGTGCTTATAATGTCCCTTCCTGAAATGTATTTACACATTGAGGACGGGGCTGTGAATGAATAAGTAAGGCCGACATCATGTCGGCCTTTTTGTTTTCGCTTTTCTAGTTGGCGTGTACCTAGTTATTCATCGCCAGTTTACCTAGCTTCATTGCAGCTGCATGGTGGCGGTGCATTAGTTGTTCCATGTCTACGCCAATCACAGCGCCATCGTTCACTCGCCACTTACCTGCAACCATCACTTTATCCGCTTGTTGAGCACCACAAAGTAGTAATGCGGCCAGTGGGTCGTGGCTGCCAGAAAAACGAATATCATCGAGCTTGAACATCGCGATATCGGCTTGTTTGCCAACCTCTAGTGTACCAATGTCGGTTCTGCCCATTGCCGCGGCAGAACCGGATGTCGCCCAGCGCAATGCATCAAAGTGTGAAACGTTGGCGGAACCATATTGCAGGCGTTGTAGATACATCGCCATGCGCACTTCGGCAATCATATTAGAGCCGTCGTTTGAGGCCGAACCATCCACACCTAGCCCGACTTTTACGCCTGCTGCTTCTAGATCGTTGTTTTTACAAATACCGGAAGCCAACATCATATTGGAAGTTGGGCAGTGACTGATACCAATGCCTGCTTTACCCAAACGTTTGATCTCTTCTGGATTGAAGTGAATACCATGAGCGAGCCAAGTGCGCTCGTTCAGCCAACCCACATCTTCTAGGTAATCAACTGGGCGCAAGCCAAACTTCTCTATACAGAAGTCTTCTTCATCGAGCGTTTCGCATAGGTGCGTGTGCATCATGACGTTTTCACGCTCACTGATCTTGGCGGTCTCTTTCATCAGGTCGGTAGTGACTGAGAACGGCGAACAAGGCGCGAGTGCGATTTGAATCATCGCGCCTTCATCACGCTGGTGGTAATCGCGAATCAAGCGTTGGCTGTCATCTATAATGGTCTGTTCGGTTTGAATGGTGTGTCGTGGAGGTAATCCACCTTCATCTTCCCCTAGGCTCATGGAACCTCGGGTAAATATCGCTCTAACGCCCAGTTTCTCTGCGGCCTCGACTTGCAAATCAATAGCGTGCTCAAGCCCGTCTGGTAGCAAGTAATGGTGATCGGAAGCAGTGGTACAGCCCGACATCATCAGCTCAACCAGAGCAAGCTCTGTTGCGAGGCTCATCATCTCCGAATCGAGGTTGGCCCAAACTGGGTAGAGGCTTTGTAGCCAATGGAAGAGTTCTTTATTGAGTGCGCCGGGGTAGGCTCGCGTTAGGGTTTGATAGAAGTGGTGGTGCGCATTGATAAGCCCAGGAGTCACAACATGACGAGAGGCGTCGACGCTGTAATCTACGGGTAAGGTCGGCTCTTTGTGTTTGCCAACCAGTTCAATGATTTTATTACCTTTTATGACGATTCCGCCTTCTGCATCAGCCTGCGAGCCAGTGTAGATTGCGAGAGGATTCTTAATCCAGATGGTTTCCATTCATAGTAGTCCTTAGCCATCTCAGCCTTTTCAGGGAAGAGGGTCTTTATTTGGTATTTGTTGTTGAAAGATAAATTCAAATCAAGGGCGATGAGACATTCACTGTTATCGTTACGCCCGTGATTCTTCGGAAATCGGTTTTACGCTCGTTAGCGATTTATCTAGTTCGTTTTTGGCTCAGGGTTATCTGATGCCGTTTGAACTTCAGTTTCTGTTGTTGCTTGTTGAATTTCTAATTGCTCGTTTGAGTGTAGTTCTTCTTCTGCTTGTTCTTTCATTTCTAGCTCAACTTGCGCTTGGCTTTCGGCTAACGCTTCTTGTTCTTCTGCGCGTGAAGATTTAGGCAATACAAGGTTAAGAACAACCGTCATGATGGTGCCAGTCGTAATGCCAGAGTGAAGGAAATTGGCCAAATCGTGTGGCAAATGTTGAAGCAATCTTGGTTCGAAGGTGACGGCTAAGCCAGACGCTAAACCTACACAGATTACTAAGGCATTTCGCTTGGTGTCTGCGGCCTTGAACAACATGCGGATACCCGCGTAAGCAATCATCCCGAACATCACAAAGCCCACACCACCCAAAACAGGTTTCGGAATCGTGACGGCAATAGCGGCTAATTTCGGGAATAAACCACCTAAAATTAACAAACCACCGGTTGCAGCTACTACATAGCGACTTGCTACACCTGTGATACCCACAATACCGACGTTTTGGCTGAATGACGCCAGTGGCATCGCTGTTAAAATCGAAGACAAGGTACTACCAAGACCATCGCCTAGCAGTCCACGTTTTAGATCTTTACCGCTGACTTGGGTTTGGCAGTTGTTGCCAAGCGCCATGAAGTCACCGGTTGCTTCAGCGATAACCACGATGTACACCAAGCTCATGCTGATGATGGCACTAGCAGAAAACGTAAAGCCATACTTAAATGGTTCTGGGCCACCGACCCAAGCAGCAGAGCTGATCTGCTCAAGATCGACCATGCCGAGTGACAGAGCCACAATGTAACCACCTGCTAGGCCAATCACGATAGCGGAGGCCGCAACCGCGCCTTTACAGTAAACCGATACGCCAATCACTATCCCCAAAGAGACCAGTGCGAGAAACAGTTTTGGTAGCGTGGCGAATTGTTCCGTGTTGGCAGGAGAATCGCCAACCCAGTTCATGGCAACCGGTAAAATGGTTAAGCCGATTAGGGTAACCACCACACCACTTACCACGGTCGGGAACAGCTTGCGAACCTTGTCCATGTAGAAGCTGGCACCAATTACCACGAATGAGCCGATAAGTGCTGAGCCCATGATAGCGGCGACACCACCTTCGTTACCGATGGAAATAGCCACACCTAAAAAGGCAAAGCTTGAGCCCATTACAACAGGCAGTCGAATACCAACAGGGCCAAAACCGAGACATTGCGCGACAGTCACAATACCAGAAGCCAATAGCGCCGCATTGATCAGTGAAACGATCTCGGTGTTGGGCAGGCCGATAGAGGCGCCGACAATAAGAGGCACAGCAACGATGCCACCAATCGAGGCGAGCATATGCTGTAAAGCGAGTAGAAGGGTTAGCCCATGGGGCGGTCTTTCATTAAGGGTGTACAGAAGTTTCATTTGATATTCCTCTGCCTGCGTTTCCGTTTACAGGCGATTGGCGGTCAAATAATGACTTCTACAAACTGCGTAGGGTCATAAAAAAGTGCACTGAATCGGTAGGGTTTCTGCTCTCTCGTCATCAATGCAATTAGCTTTCTTAAAAATCATGTTGTTGCTTGGCTTGCGAACCAGCCAAGCAACGTTGTGAGCAATCAAGAAATGACTGCTCAGGAGCTTTAGGGTTAACCGATGAACACTAGCTTGGCGATGAAGATAGCCGCTAGGAAGTACATCGAGATAGACACATCTTTGGTTTTACCTGTCGCCAACTTAAGCACTGTGTAGGTAATGAAACCCAATGCGATACCGTTCGCGATAGAGAAGGTCAGTGGCATCATTAGTGCGGTAATCGCGGCTGGAGCACCGTTAGTGAAGTCTTTCCAATCGACGTGCTGCATGCTGCTCATCATCACGAATGCGACGTAAATAAGAGCACCAGACGTTGCGTAAGCGGGGATCATGCCTGCAAGCGGTGATAGGAAAATTGCCGCTAAGAACAACACACCAACCACGATTGCTGAAAGACCTGTACGTGCGCCTGCTGCAACACCGGCTGCACTCTCTACATAACTGGTTACTGGCGGACAGCCTACACACGCACCTGCCACGCTTGAAATACTGTCGGCTTTCAGTGCTTTGCTTAGGCCTTCAATCTTGCCCGTTTCAGGGTTGGTCAGGTTTGCACGCTCAGCTACGCCCATCAAGGTACCAGCTGTATCAAACATGTTTACAAAAAGGAAAGCCAAGATAACGCTGATCATCGATACGTTTAGTGCACCGGCGATATCCATTGCCATAAAGGTAGGCGCTAAGCTTGGTGGTGCAGCGAAGAAGCCATCGTAGTGAACTAGGCCAAGCATCATGCCGACTAGCGTTACACTCAAAATACCGATAAGCACCGCGCCAAACACTTTACGCTCACTCAGAACCGCAATGATCAAGAATGCAATCGCAGCAAGCAGAGCTTCTGGTTTCGTGAAGTCACCCAATGAAACCAAAGTTGCTGGGTTTTCGACGACGATACCCGCTGTTTTTAAGCCAATCAGACCTAAGAACAAACCAACACCTGCAGTCATGGAATAGCGCAAGCTCTCAGGAATACTCTCGATAATCCATTGGCGGACTTTGTAGAAACTCATCCCGACAAACAAGATACCTGAGATAAACACCGCACCCAGTGCCACTTCCCAGCTGTAACCCATTTCGCTTACTACTGTGAATGAGAAGAATGCATTCAAACCCATGCCCGGTGCTAGGCCGACAGGCCAGTTCGCGAATAAGCCCATTAACAAGCAACCAATCGCGGCACCAATACAGGTCGCGACAAATACTGCCCCTGCATCCATGCCTGAAGCGGCCATGATTTGTGGGTTAACGAAGATGATATAAGCCATGGTTGCGAAGGTAGTGACACCACCGACTAACTCATTTTTTACGCTGCTTCCATGTGCCTTAATCTTAAAGAGTTTCTCTAAAATTCCGTTGTTCGCATCTTGGTTGAGTATTTCTGTTTTACTCTCACTCATGTCTGCAAGTCCTTTTATGTTGTGATCCATTTATTGAATACAGCGAGATTTCAATATTAAGTTTTAAGGTTTTTTCCTAGCCGCTATTTCTTTAGCTATCAGTAGATTAGTCATCAACTCTCTAACTAATAACGTTATTAGTATTTTTATATGAGCGTGCTTAATGAGCGCGCATCTTTTTAGATGCACGCATGAATCTGTTTATTATTGGGTGATAGAGCCTAGATCGGGATTCTAAGCATCGGGACTAACTGCCCCGATAAGTCGAGAAACTGTATGGTGAGACTAAAAGCGGAACGTGGTAGTGCGCATCGGGATCATCCAAGCCGAAGCGAATAACCACATCGTCTAGGAAAGGCACGCCATCCAATTCCACACCTTTGTTTTTGTAGTAGTCGGCTACATAGAATACCAATTGATATTTTCCCGGTCGGAATTCATTCCCAGCCAGAATCGGCGCATCGGTTCGGCCATCGGAGTTAGTGATTACCGTCGCCAACTTTTCTGTTGAGTCTTCATTGACCTTATAAAGCTCTACCTTGATCTCTGCACCCGGTAAGCCGTGAGTCGTATCTAATACGTGTGTTGTTAGTCTTCCCATAGTCCTTTAATAGCGCTTTTGGCGCTCCTCTGTTCCGTGGTTTATCTGTCTGTTTCGACCTTGCAAAGAATGCAACTGGTCACTTTGTTATCACTAACTATGTACGAACTGTACACAATTAGTAAAGCAAATTGTTGGAAAAATGTTAACCATTGTGTCGTTTTTTATGATTTTATAGATCTTGATTATCGTTTTTTGGTGAGTTTTGTCTTCATTAAGTTATTGTTTTTAAGTGATAATGGCACGTAAATTTGACTTGAATAACAAAATCTTTACATTGAGATAAATAATTGTATACAATAAATGTACAGGGGTAAGGTTGCTCTGTTTATCGAGAATCCATTTGGTTGAATCATTTGGTGACTTACTTAAAGAGCGGCTAAGCCAACCACTTATGTTAGGAGTACTTGGATGAATAAGGATTATTCAAGAAATTTGATCGGTTACGGAGCTAACCCTCCAAACCCTCAATGGCCAGGTAATGCGCGCGTCGCGGTTTCTTTTGTATTGAACTATGAAGAGGGCGGTGAGCGTTGTTTGTTACATGGAGACGACGAGTCTGAAGCCTTTCTCTCAGAGATCCCGTCAGCACAGCCGATCAAAGGCGAACGTCACATCAGCATGGAATCCATCTATGAGTATGGTAGCCGTGTAGGTGTGTGGCGTGTTCTTCGCTTGTTCGATGAATATGAAATCCCACTGACTGTGTTTGCGGTTGCCATGGCCATTGAGCGTCACCCAGACGTAGCGAAAGCCATGGTAGAAGCAGGTCACGAAATCTGTAGCCACGGTTATCGCTGGATAGACTATCAATACATTGATGAGTCAGAAGAGCGTGATCATATGACCAAGGCGATTGAGATTATCCAACAAGTGACGGGTCAACGACCACAAGGTTGGTATACCGGTCGAACGGGGCCAAATACGCGTCGCTTGGTAGCAGAAGAGGGCGGCTTCCTTTACGACTCCGATGCCTACGATGATGACCTGCCTTATTGGCACACCGAAACCGGTGATCCACAACTGGTGATCCCTTACACACTCGATGTAAACGATATGCGCTTTTCAACAGCGCAAGGCTTCAACTCTGGTGAGCAGTTCTTCCAGTATTTAAAAGACACTTTTGACACCCTTTATATGGAAGGCGAAACCGCACCGAAAATGATGTCGGTAGGACTGCATTGTCGTCTTATTGGTCGTCCCGGTCGTATTGCTGCATTAAGACGTTTCTTAGATTACGTAAAACAGCATGACAGCGTGTGGCTATGTCGTCGAATCGATATCGCCAACCACTGGCACCAACATCACCCATACAACGAACAACAAAATTAGAACGAACAGCAAGGAGGCTTAACGTGACTGAATTTCGATCTTGCCAACCAACAACCATGAACCGCGATACCTTTGTCGCGCACTTTGCTGATGTGTACGAACACAGCCCATGGGTTGCTGAAGCGGTTTATGACCAAGGTTTGAATGCCGAAGACGACCATATCGAGAATCTTCACCTGAAAATGGCATCGACCTTGTTAAGTGCAGACCAAGGCAAACAGTTGGCTTTGATCAACGCTCACCCGGATTTAGCCGGTCGAGCAGCAGTAAACGGCGAACTCACAGAGTCGTCGACCAAAGAACAAGCGGGGGCAGGCATCGACCAGTGCAACGCCGAAGAATTTGAAAAATTCACTTCTTACAACAACAGCTACAAAAGTCGCTTCAATTTCCCTTTTATCATGGCGGTGAAGGGAGCCAATCGTTACCAAATTCTTGAGTCGTTCGAGATGCGATTAGGAAATGATAGTGAAACTGAGTTTGCTACGGCGATTCAAGAGATCAACAAGATCGCGATGTTTCGTCTCTGGGATATGTAAGTTAACGGAGTTAACAGCTATCTCAGCCCAGTCTTAGTGCGCTAAGAACTTGATTTATCAAAGCCTTATTGAATAAAGCATAAGCCACTGAGTTCTCATTTTATTATTACTTGATTAATTGGATAGGATTACACGGACATGACCCAAACATTTGAACAATACATAAACCTTGCAGACGAAAAACTCGGTGCAGAAGCTATTTTCGCAACAGACGATTTTTTCGCGGATAAAAGCCGTCTACTCAGCCACGCAGCGGCAGAGTGGAAAGACGACTTATACGACGATAACGGCAAGTGGATGGACGGTTGGGAAAGCAGACGCAAACGCGGCGAAGGTTACGACTACTGTGTCGTTCGCCTTGGCCTAGCTGGCACCATTGCTGGCGTTGATATTGATACCTCATTCTTCACAGGTAACTTCCCACCTTCGGCATCAATTGACGCGTGTTATTCACCACAAGGTGAGCCAACTGACTCAACAGAGTGGCAAGAAATTCTGCCTTCAATGGCACTACAGGGTGATCATCATCATCTTGAAGACATCGAAAGTGACCAAGTATTTACGCACCTACGTTTGAACATCTACCCAGACGGCGGTGTCGCACGTCTACGTGTTTATGGCCGACCAAGCGTGGATTGGGACGCAATAGATTCTCAGCAACAAGTTGACCTAGCAGCCGTTGAACACGGTGGCCGAGCACTCGCATGTAGCGACGAGCACTACGGCAACAAAGCCAACATCTTAGGCCCAGGCCGCGGTGAAAACATGGGTGATGGCTGGGAAACAGCACGTCGTCGTACACCGGGTAACGACTGGGTTATCGTGGCACTAGGCCACCCAGGTAACATCGAACGCATCGTTGTTGATACAGCCCACTTCAAAGGTAATTACCCAGACAGTTGTTCAATTCAAGCGGCTTACGTGAAGGGCGGTACCGACGACCAAGTAGAAACACAAAGCCTATTCTGGCGTGAACTGTTGCCTGCACAAAAGCTGCAAGCGCATGAGATTCACGAATTTATTTCTGAGGTAAACGACCTTGGTGCGATTACCCACGTACGTGCAAACATATTCCCAGATGGTGGTATCAGCCGTTTGCGTCTGTTTGGTACGAAAGCGAAATAGGTAAGGAAATGAGTATGAGTAATGGAATACGTCGTTTATCCATCGAACCGTTAACCAAGCAGGCTTTTGCAGAGTTTGGCGATGTTATCGAGTCCGATAATAGTGATTTCTTCATGATCAATAGTGGATCAACACGTCGCTACCACAAGCTAGCGACAACGGATGTGCAAGACCAAGACGGAGAAGCGATCATTAGCATCTTCCAAGCCACACCGTTGAGCTACCCACTGACCATCAAAATGTTAGAGCGTCATCCACTTGGCTCTCAGGCATTCATTCCATTACTTGGTCAACCCTATTTAATTGTTGTTGCGCCAAAAGGCGACGATCCAACATTAGCCAATAGCCGAGCTTTCTTGAGCAACGGTCGTCAAGGAGTGAACTATCACAAAGGGGTGTGGCATCACCCAGTGCTCGCCCTCACCGATCAAGACCAGTTCTTGATCGTCGATAGAGGCGGAGAAGGACATAACTGTGATGAAGTTTATTTTGAGAACGACCTAGTGGCATTGCATTTGGAAGATATGCCAACGGAAGACAACAAGGAAGAGCAACGCTTAGCTAAAGCGTTGTGATACAGGAGTTTATTATGGATCCGCATATTACAGAATGGTTGAACTTAGCAATACGCTGGGCTCACATGATTGTTGGTGTTGCATGGATAGGCGCATCATTTTACTTTGTTTGGTTAGAGAACAACCTTAACCGAGTAAACCCAAAAACTGGCCTTTCAGGCGACTTATGGGCAATTCACGGCGGTGGTATTTATCACCTAGAGAAGTACAAACTTGCGCCACCAGAGATGCCAGAGCACCTGCACTGGTTCAAATGGGAAGCCTACTTCACGTGGATCACCGGTGTGTGTCTACTAGGTGTGGTTTACTACCTTAACGCTGAGATTTACCTGATTGCACCGGGCTCTGGCCTTGATTCAACAACGGCAATCGCGATTGGTATTGGTTCATTCGTTGCTGGTTGGTTTATCTACGACTTACTGTGTGACTCGCCTTTAGGTAAAACCCCCGTGTTGCTTGGCGTTGTGCTGTTTTTGCTGCTCGTCGCTGCGACGTACGGCCTAACTCAAGTGTTCAGTGGCCGTGGTGCTTACATTCATGTGGGTGCAATCATTGGTACCATCATGGTGGGTAACGTATTCCGCGTTATCATGCCTGCACAACGTAACTTGGTGAAAGCGATTGAAGAGAAGCGCGAACCGGATCCGGCATTGCCAGCGAAAGGTCTACTGCGTTCTCGTCACAACAACTACATGACCCTGCCAGTGCTGTTCATCATGATCAGTAACCACTTCCCAAGCACTTATGGCTCGGAATACAACTGGCTGATCCTTGCTGGGCTAGCGATTTTCAGTATCTTGGTGCGCCATTACTTCAATACCCGTCACGGTAGTCAGAAGTTTGCATGGACAGTGCCAGTCGCGGCATTGGGTATGATCACGCTTGCGTTTGTGACCTCACCTTACGCGAAAAAACAGATGACTCCGGTTGTGCAAGCACCTGTGGTTCAAGAAGTGCAAGTCAGCGCGACTGAATCAGCGACAGAAGAGCTTGCTGGAAACGACACAGCGTCAACGACGACTAGTTCTCAAGCTGTACCTGCAGACCACGCAATGCAAACGGCTAGCGCAGGTGTAAGCTTTGAAACCATTAACAAAGTCATTCAAGAGCGCTGTTCTGTGTGTCATTCATCAACCCCGAGCCATGCCGCTTTTGCTGCTGCGCCAGCCGGTGTGATGTTTGATACCCCAGAAGAGATTAAAGCCAATGTACCAAGGATTGTTGCTCAAACCGTAACAACCAAGGTGATGCCGCTTGGTAACATGACTCAAATGACCGACGCAGAGCGCGCACTCATCGGTACTTGGGTAGAGCAAGGCGCTACGCTTCAATAATGATGTGAATCCTTTACCTAAGAGCATGAGTCTTAGGTGAGGCTTGGGGAGAGTTTGGTTTCGGGCACGCACCAAACTCATCCCACCCTGTTTCCCCGGTTCCTATAACCGGGGCTTTTTGTTTTTGGGCAGATAAAAGTAGGTACATTATTTAGCCCGATTATAGATGGGTTTTTCAGTAAGAACGCTCTGTAAGCTTCTGTTATTTTTGATTTAAAAGAGTTGTTTTAAACTTTAGGAGTTCTGTGTAACACTTCATTTGTTGAGTACGTCTAGCAGCAATTAGGGAATTATGAACAAAGAAACTGAAAAAATACTAAATGATTTGAAACTGTCTATTGATGAAGCTGCGAGGCACAGAGAAATATGGTGGGAGTTAGGTGTTTCTGAAAATAGGACAAAATTTAAAAAGGAGTTCGAGTCAGAGGAGTACAATTATTATCTACATGCGTCATACGAAGCACATAGTTTGGCTATGCTATTGGCTTTGGGACGAATTTTCGATAACGACAGTAGGTCTTCAAGTATTCGAAGCTTAAAAGATAATTTAACAGCTAATGGGCATACTAGAATAGTAGATATAATCTCTCAAAGTCTCCACTCGTATTCTACTTCAGTGCAGAAAGTACTAGATATTCGGAGTAAAATTATCGCTCATACAGATATGAGGTATGATGACAGATCTGTACTAAGGGATAATTCATTGAGTCCGGATGAGATTAAGGATCTAATCTTTGCAGTTAGAGAGACTTATTATGTCGTATTGCGTCACTTTTTTTTGAATACTAAGCAGCATCCAGATGGATCGTTTGGTGAGTCTGCGATTAAAGTGTTAACTAAGCTACAAGCTTGAGAAACCTTTTTTGAGATGTATTTTAAATGTGTAGTTTGCTTTGCAATGCTTACTATTATTGGTGATGCCGTGAGTTTGGACTCGTGACACTGACCAACCCAGCCAATTTAAGTTAATTTCTTTCTCGATTATCTAGCGAATATTGCTTTTGCGTTATTCAAGTATATGAATGTCGTTCTATATTTAGCACTTGATATGAATACCTACCCATGGCGTTTTTAGTCCAAATTGACTTTAGTTAGGACAAAAAATGGAAGACTTAATAGTCGCGTATTTCAGGGCATTGAGCTCATTCTTTAGGTATCTGTTTCAGTCGATATTGATTGATTTCATTGGTTACGGAGCTGGCTGGATAGTCTGTAAAGTCTTCACATTAGGGCGTTTCCCCCCATTGATTCCAACTGAAAAAGAGCGAACCAGAATCTCTTATATCGGAGCTATTAGCATCGTGTTGCTTCTGTTAGCAATTGGTGTGTTCAATAGTTTGTGATTCGGAGTAAGGATATATGAAATTTTACCCCGCGGAACAATACCAAGCGGCTTGCAACGAGCTGTTTATCCGATACGAACGTGACATCAAAAAGCTAATCCCTAACGCGAGAGTTGAGCACGTAGGCGCATCTTCTATTCCTTTTGCCGTGTCTAAGGGCGATTTGGATATCTTCGTAGGTGTTGATCTTGGCGAACTTGAGGATGTCATTGGGAGACTCACAACACTCGGCTTTAATGAGAAACTCGATACCTTAAGAACACCCGAACTGTGTATGTTGGAATCTACATCCGCTGATGATGTGGCCTTGCAAGTGGTCGCCAATGGTTCCGAGTTCGAATGCTTTCTAAGGTTTCGTGACAAGCTACGTGCGAATCCGGCATTAGTTCAGCAATACAACACCCTCAAAATGGCTTGTGAAGGTTGGTCTCAAGAAAAGTACCGTGCAAAGAAGTCGGCTTTTATCGAGCATGTGTTGGCTTTGAAATAACCACAAGTTTCAATTGGATATTATTCATCCAAACTCTAACTTTTAGTGCTGTTTTTACTTTCCCCTTACACTCCTTTCAAATATCGAATTTAGTATCAAATTTCTCTTTGTTATACAGGCAAGTCTCTCATTATGAAGAACTTCTTTGATAGCGAACTCATGCTCTCTAGCTCTTTGAATTTCGTTTTGCTATCGCTTGGGCTAACGCTCCTTTTTCATCTTCCGATTTGGTGTGGGTTCAACTTGAGCCGACGCAAATGGAAGCTTATGGATTATCTATGGCCGTTCTTGGCGGGTATCGGGATGCTGGGTGCAGTGTCTGAGATTCGTGCGAAAGTAGCGGGTGATTGGGTTGAAACCGAACAAACCAGAGCAGTTGCGATTTTAGAATCGGTTCAGCAGTTTTCTTTGGATAAATTAAGAAGTGATACCTGCACCGGTCAGCCATCTTTAGATAGTCACGCTCAGCACCACGAAGCGTGTTTGTGGTATTTGAATACGGCAATCACGTTCAAAGATGTCGATTTCACCTTGTTACCCAACGCATCGGATTTTACAGTTCCTGCGCCTAGTGTATCGCTGGTGGAAAGTGATGCCGTGTGGGTGGATGGTATGCTGAGTCAGTATGAGATGCAGAAAAACCAATACATAAAAACCAGAGAAGCGCAGGTGAAGCAGCCATTAGAAAGCCTCTTCTGGTATGTGAGTCCTTACTTAGTCTGTTTCGCAATAGCTCTGCGCCTTACTAAAGTGACGGCAGAGCTTAAACTGGATAAGTGCGTAAACAATTAACTCGACATAGACAGCGCGAATGACAGCAAGATAGGCAAGGTGACCACGCTTAGGAAGTTGCCGAACAACACCATAGATGCGACTTTAGGCGGCTCGACATTGAACCGTTCAGCGAACAGGTAGTTCATCACGGCAGGTGGCAGCATGGTGAACAGCACCATCATTTGTAGGTGCAGCGTTGGCAGCGGGATAAAGAAGTAGATGATGGCGAAGGCGATGGCACCAGTAAACAGCGATTGAGCCGTACACAGCAAGCCAACTTTGAGTCCGCTTAGCTTCAAGTTCACCATTTGCGAACCCAACGACAACAGCATAATTGGGACAGCAGCTTGTCCAAGCAGTGAAGTGGCTTCGTAGATTGGATTCCATACTGCAATGCCAGACAGGTTGAGCGTCATCGCTAATGCTGCGGCTAAGAATATCGGCATCTTGAGGATCTGTTTGATCGGATTACCTTCGCTTAGTAGCGCTAAACCGACACTAATGTGCACGCATGCCGATACCACAAACAGCAATACCGCAGGGGCTAATGCACTCTCACCAAAGGTATAGGTGAACAGGGGAATGGCCAGGTTGCCACTGTTGCGGAACATATGTGGCGGCGCCCAAGCTTTGAAGTTGAGCTTAAAGATCTTACAGATTGGTATCATCAATAAAGCGGGCACCAACACCGCGACCAAAGAGGCGGTGATGAGTGGCAGTTGTTCGGTGTCGAGAGGCATGGTGGTCAGCGAGGCAAACACTAGCGCAGGAATACACACATCCATGTTGATGCGATTGATCGGTTTGAAATCGGGCTTGAGCCAACGACCCACCGCAAAGCCAGCACTGGCTAAAGCAAAAACGGGAAACAGAATGCTGACGACCTGTTCGAACATAGAATTCCTTTCTAGATTGAGTGCTTCCATTTAGCTGAGAAACGAATGTTTTAGAGAGACGCTAAAGTGAAGTATGAAGTCGATATGTATAAACATTAACCTATCAATATAATGACTTGGCGTCACCGAAGATCGTTGTTTGTGAACGGTTAATTTATATTTCTTTGAATGAAGCACAAAAAAGACCAGTGGCATCAGCAACTGGTCTTTCAAGGCTAGATAAATCTGGACGGATTTTTAATTAACGACGGCTATCGCTGTCTAGCGATTGTTACTCGGTTTTCAGTCTAGCTAACGAGCTTTTGATAATCTTTGAAATTCACATCGTAGGCTTTCTCGCCGTAGATGTAAGTCTCGCTGACGGTTCTGTCGTCACCCAGGCTCATCAATACAAATAGCTTCTCTTCAAGCTTGGTCGCTTGTTCCATTCTAAAGCGCATCAGCTGAGTTGCGTGTAGATCCAACACCACGAAATCCGCTTCTTTGCCGACTTCCAAGTTACCAATCTTGTCTTCTAAATGCAGCGAACGTGCGCCGCCTAGTGTTGCCAAGAACAGCGACTTAGCTGGGTGCAGCTTCTTATGCTGTAACTGCATGATCTTGTACGCTTCACTCATTGTTTGCAGGATTGAGAAGCTGGTGCCTGCGCCTACATCAGTACCCACGCCGACACGAATACCGTGTTCTTCCATCTCTGGTAATCGGAACAAACCGGAGCCTAAGAACAAGTTCGAAGTAGGGCAAAAGGCGATGGCAGATTCAGTATCAGCAAGGCGCTTACATTCGCAGTCAGACAAGTGAATACCATGAGCAAATACCGAACGCTTGTGAAGGAGTCCGTAATGGTCATAGACATCTAGGTAACTGTCGCGCTCTGGGAACAGCGATTTCACCCACTCGATCTCTTTCTCGTTTTCAGAAAGGTGAGTGTGCATGTACACGTCTGGATATTCTTCTAGCAGTTTACCGACAGTAGCCAGTTGCTCTGGTGTGCTGGTTGGCGCAAAACGAGGTGTCACCGCGTAAAGCAAACGGCTGCGGTTGTGCCATTTCTCAATCAGTTCCTTGGAGTCTGCATAGCCAGATTCTGGTGTGTCGGTGAGGTAGTCTGGCGCATTGCGATCCATTAAGACCTTTCCCGCAATCATACGTAGATTACGCTTCTCAGCTTCTTCAAAGAATACGTTGACCGACTCTTTGTGTACCGTGCCAAAAACCAGAGCCGTAGTGGTGCCGTTGCTTGCCAATTCGTCTAAGAATAGCTTTGCCACTTTGTGTGCGTAAACTGGGTTTTTGAAGCGTTTTTCTTCTGGGAAGGTGTAGTTCTCTAACCAATCTAGTAGCTGCTCACCGTAAGACGCGATCATCCCTGTTTGAGGGTAGTGGATGTGCGTATCAATAAAGCCAGAGGTGATCAGTTTGTCTTTGTATTCTTTTACTTCGATTGTTTTAGGTTGGCGAGCTAATACCTCGTCGGCATGGCCTAAGTCGACGACATGGCCGTTCTCAACCACTAAAACACCGTCTTCAAAATAGTCGTAAGACTCATCGATACCGACGTCTTTTGGGTCGGCGACGCTGTGTAAAATACTGGCGCGATAAGCTTTGCGTTGCGTTGTCATGTTTACTTCCTTTTAATGACTTCAGCGACGTTATGGCCACTGAAGCTTTGCGACTTGTGTTAGGCGATCTTCTCTTCCAATGGTGGTTCGCCTACGTCGCTTGGTTGACTGTGTTGATCGGTCAAATCCTGATTTCGATATTGTTTGGTTGGGCGCTTTTGTTCAAGGGCTTGGCCTTGATAGTGTGCGATCAGTTCACCCGCAACCGACACCGCAATTTCGGCAGGGTGTTTGCCATTCACTGCACTAATGCCAATCGGGCAAAGCATAGTTTCGATTTGCTCTTGGCTATAGCCGCGTTGCTCTAAGCGGAAGTCGAACTTCTTGCGCTTAGTGAGTGACCCAATCATGCCAAAGTAACGGCTGTCTTCACGGTCGATAATGGCTTTGGTTAAATCGAAATCAAGCTGGTGGTTGTGGGTCATCACAAGGTAATAGCTGTTCGGTGGCATGTGTTTAACTTCACCGACTGGATCGTCGCTTACTAGCTTTTTCACACCGTGTGGCAGCGTTTCAGGAAATACTTCTTCACGTTCATCAATCCAGGTCACGCGGAAGGGCAGGGTCGCAACAATATGGAGCAGCGCTTTGGCAACATGTCCTGCGCCAAACAGCACAAGGTGGTTCTGCTGAGTGCCAATCGGTTCAAAGCTTAGCGTTGCCATTCCGCCACAACACTGGCCTAAGCGAGCGCCTAGGTTGAAGCGTTCCACTTTGAGTGACTTTTCACTGGCAATCAGCATTTCACGCGCCATTTTAGTGGCCACATGTTCAAGGTGACCACCACCAATCGTAGCGATGATTCGGTCACGAGTGACAAGCATTTTGGTGCCCGCATCGCGTGGAACGGAACCTCTGTCTTCGAGCACCGTCACCATCACACACGGTTCGTAGTTCTCTTCCAGTTTTGCCAGTTCGTGAATCCAATTATCCTTAAACATATGTCCTCCTAAATCCCTTTTTGTGCTTCCTAAGCTAAACGAACGATATAAGTCCTAAGCCGTTTCTGATTGAGCATCGACCGAGGTCGGAGCCGTTTCAGTGACTTCCTGAATCGCCATCAGAATACGTTCTGGCGTTGCAGGTGTGTTGAGCTTAGGAATCGCGCCATCAACGGCGACATAGCTAATCGCATCTTTCAGTGCGCTCCAAACCGACATACCTAACATGAAAGGGGGCTCGCCCACGGCTTTCGAATTAAAGACGGTGTCTTCTGGGTTGCTGCGGTTTTCCAAAAGGTGTGTTCTGAAATCAATTGGCATATCGGCAATTGCTGGGATCTTGTAACTCGCCGGGCCATTGGTCATCAAGCGGCCTTGTTGGTTCCAAACCAACTCTTCCGTGGTTAACCAACCGACACCTTGCACAAAGCCTCCTTCGACTTGGCCGATATCAATCGCAGGGTTCAGTGAAGCGCCTACGTCATGCAAAATATCGACACGTAGAATCTTGTTTTCGCCAGTTAGGGTATCGACGATAACCTCTGAACAAGATGCGCCATACGCGTAGTAGTAGAACGGGCGACCGCGTGCTTTTTCGTGATCGTAATAGATCTTTGGAGTGCGGTAGAAGCCAGTGCTAGATAGTGAAATCTGGTTAAACCAAGCCAGCTCAACAAACGAGTTGAAGGTCATGATTTCATCGCGGATCTGCACCATGCCGTTCTTAAACACCACTTCTTCAGGCCACACTTTGAAGTGCGAAGAAGCGAAGTCGATCAGGCGCTGCTTAATGGTTATTGCTGCGTTTTGCGCGGCCTTACCGTTGAGGTCGGCGCCCGATGAGGCTGCGGTTGGTGATGTGTTCGGAACTTTGTCTGTGTTTGTAGCGGTGATCTGGATACGTTCGACATCGACTTGGAACTCCTGTGCAACGATTTGTGCCACTTTGATGTTCAAGCCTTGCCCCATTTCCGTACCACCGTGATTCAAATGAATACTGCCATCGGTGTAGATATGGATGAGCGCACCTGCTTGGTTCAAGAAAGTCGCAGTAAACGAGATGCCGAATTTCACTGGTGTGATCGCAAGGCCTTTCTTTAAGATAGGGCTCTGCTTGTTGAACTCAGCGATGTCTTTACGACGTGCGTGATAGTCACTGCTGCGCTCAAGCTGTTCGGTTATCTCAGGTAAAAAGTTGTCTTCAACGGTTTGGTAGTAATGGGTCACGTTACGGCCTTCTTCGCCGTAGTAGTTCGCCTTACGTACTTCCAAAGGATCTTTTTTCAGGTAACGCGCAATCTCGTCCATAATGTGTTCAATGGTCATCATGCCTTGCGGACCACCAAAGCCACGGTAAGCGGTGTTCGATGCTGTATTGGTTTTGCATCGATGACCAACCACAGTTGCATCACCTAGGTAATAGGCGTTGTCTGAGTGGAACATTGCGCGGTCGACGATAGAACTTGATAAGTCTGGAGAGTAACCACAGTTACCTGCAACGGTAATATTGGCACCTTGAATCACACCATTGTCGTCAAAACCGACCGTATATTGATTGTAGAACGGGTGGCGTTTACCAGTTTGCTGCATGTCTTCGTTACGTAGCAGACGCATTTTGGTTGGTCGTCCGGTGAGGTGAGCAATCACCGCGGCCATACACGCTGGAGAGGCTGCTTGAGTCTCTTTACCACCGAAACCACCACCCATACGACGCATATCAATCACGACTTTGTGCATTGGTACGCCAATCACTTCCGCAACCAGTTTTTGAACTTCGGTCGGGTTTTGAGTCGAGGTGTACACGATCATGCCGCCGTCTTCGGTTGGCATCACGCTACTGATTTGCGTTTCTAGGTAGAAGTGTTCTTGGCCGCCGATCTCTAGATCACCAGAGATCACGTGCTTTGCTTTTGCGAGTGCGGCTTTCGAGTCACCACGTTGTTGAGTGTGGCTCTCTGTGACGAAGTGTTCTTTCTTTAGCGCTTCTTTTACATCAAGAATCGCAGGCAGTTCTTCATATTCAATGATTGCAGCGTGTGCGGCTTTACGTGCGGTTTCTAAATCGTTAGCTGCCACGGCAATCACAGGTTGACCGTAGTATTCTACTTTGCCATCAGCAAGCAGTGGGTCACCCGGAAGAATTGCACCGATATCCAGTTCACCCGGTACGTCTTTGGCTTGAATGGCAATCGCCACACCTTCAAATTCGTAACACGGTGACAGGTCTATTTTGGTGATGTTGGCGTGTGCTTGCGTGCTCAGGCGTGCGTATACGTGCAGCTGATTTGGGAACTCTAGGCGGTCGTCAATGTATACCGCTTCGCCCGTGACTTGCTTGGCTGCACTGTCGTGTTTTACGCTTTTACCTACGCCAGTTTTTAGGTCTTGTTTTGCAATGGTAACCATCTCTTCGTGGGTCATCGCATTGCTCTTGTGAACAGAGGAATTTGATTTAGACATAAGACGTTACCCTTGTTTCGATTTGGTTGTTTTTGTTCTGCTGTTCAATGAAGTAACGACGCAACATATTGGCTGCCGACAATGAACGGTATTCTTGGCTGGCACGGAAATCAGATAGCGGCTCAAAGTCGTTATACAGTTCCAGCATCGCTAACTTAATATTAGCGTCTGTCCATGGTTTGCCTAATAACGTATTTTCACAACGCGCCGCGCGCTTAGGTGTTGCAGCCATACCGCCGAAAGCGATACGAGCGTAAGAAACCTTGCCGTCTTCGATTTGAATATCAAACGCACCACACACCGCAGAGATGTCGTCGTCTAAACGTTTAGACAGTTTGTAAGCTCGGAAGCTGTCGTTAGTTGGCTTAGGAATGATGATCTGTTCAATGAACTCACTCTCTTTTTGCGCCGTCACTTTGTAGCTGATGAAGTAATCTTCAATCGGCATGGTGCGTGACTCGTCACCGCAACGAAGTTTGATCTTTGCGTTAAGGGCAATCAGCAGAGGAGGGGTGTCACCGATAGGCGAAGCATTCGCTACATTACCGCCGATGGTGCCTTGGTTACGCACTTGCAGTGAAGCAAAGCGATGCAGCAGTTCACCAAAATCTGGGTAGTGTTTTTTCAATAGTGAGTAAGAATCACTGATAGGCAGGTTGGCACCAATGATTAGATCGGTGTCGGTCTCTTCACATACCTTCATGTCTTCAACAAGGTTCACGCTGATCAGTGTTTCAATCTCACGATGGAATTGCGTCACTTCCAGCGCTAAATCCGTACCGCCAGCAACCAGCTTAGCGTTCGGGTGGGCTTGAAAAAGCTTGGCCAACTCATCGGTGCTTTTTGGGGAAAAAGCGGTGAGGTGACCAAGGCGTAAGTTGGCCTCAGTGTCTTGAATGCTTTCTAGCTTCTTGATGGTGTTGCGTTCAAGTTCAGCAAATTGGTCGATCAAAGGTTGGTCTGTTGAAAGTGACATCGCAGCATCAACAATTGGTCGGTAGCCTGTACAACGACATAGGTTACCCGCCAGTGATTCCATGACGTCTTCTTTGCTCGCATCGGGTTTGTTTTTGCCTAGCGCAAACATCGACATGATGAAGCCCGGCGTGCAGTAACCACACTGTGAACCGTGAAAATCAACCACCGCTTTTTGTACTGGGTGCAATGAGCGATCTCGATTTTGCAGATCTTCTACTGTGATCAGTTGCTTGCCATGCAGCGCTGAAACGAACGTAAGGCAAGAGTTCACCGAGCGGTATTGCAGCTGTCCATCAACCACCTCACCCAGAACTACCGTACATGCACCACAGTCACCCGACCCACAACCTTCTTTGGTACCGGTTTTATTAACCTTGGTACGAAGGTAGTTGAGCACTGTCATATTTGGCGACAGATTATCTTCGCGTCTTATTTCCTGATTGAGCAAAAAAGTAATCAAGAGACCTCCTTGTAAATCGACATATTTCCATGTGTATTCTTTTTGACTTCTAGGTCAATAATTATCCATCCTGACCCTGTGGTCAACTATTTATTTACAAAAATGCAACAAATAGTCTTTTGTGAAGATTGTATACAATTTAATGTTGACTTTAGTTGTCTGTTTTATAAGGAGTTTAATTGAAGGTGAACAGTTTTATGGTGTGAATGAATGGATAGCTATGTATACAAGATAAAGGCAAGATTTATGGCACTGTGGGAAGTGATTCTGTAGAGGCTAAGATCGTTGTTGAGGGCAGAATAGACAGTATTTTTAGATGGATGTGAGTCGATCGTCGTCTTTATTTTTAGGGGAGAGGGCATAAAAAAGAGAAGTAAACACTAAGGCTTACTTCTCTCCAATTTTGTTAACGAAAAGCTGTTAACAAAAAGCTGTTAACAAAAAGTTGTTGAATGATGGTTATTAATCATATGTTGAATCTTCTATGACTTACTCTTAAGCAGATCTGAGAACACGACATGCAGATCACTAGAAGCTGTGCTGCTGTCTAGGTTGAGCTTCGAACGAATATGGCTTAGGTGTTCTTGCATCAACTCTACGGCTTGTTGTTCATTGCCTGACTCTATCGCATCCAGTAAGCCTGAGTGTTCGTCTAGAGAACAGTTCGAGTGGTTGCCCGTTTCGTACTGAGCGATCAGCAGTGAAGTTTGCGATACCAAGCTGCGTTGGAAAGCCAGCAGTGGCGCGTTCTCTGCCATTTCAGCCAATTTGATGTGGAACTCACCAGATAAACGTAAGCCAGAACCATAGTCACCTTGGTCAAAGGCGCAGTTCTCTTTCGCGACCAGTTTTCTACACTCGTCGATTTGGGCTTTGGTTGCGTTTTTCACCGCCAGCTCAGTGATAGCAATTTCCATCACTTCACGTGCTTTAAAGATTTGTTTGGCTTCGTCAACCGTTGGCGCAGCAATCACGGCTCCTCGGTTAGGACGGATCACCACAACTTGTTCTAAAGAAAGACGCAGTAAGGCACGGCGGATAATAGTACGGCTAACGCCAAAGATTTCTGCTAGTGCTTCTTCGCTTAATTTGGTGGCTGGTGGCAGCCTTTGTTCTAGTATCGCGTCGAAGATATGGCAGTAAACAACATCGTCTTGAGTCTGGCCTGTTACTTTCGTTTTTACACCTTTGGAGACAGAGTTTTTGAGAGCTGTCATAGAGATAAGGGCCCTTGTTTAGTCGAGTTGGGTTGGTCGAGAATAATTCATGAGTATTACTCTATATTGTATACATTTATCTATACAATGCCACTGGATGAAAGTGCGATGCACGCTTATTTGTTAATGACTTATAACATTTAGTTTGCAGGGAACTGTGTGCAATCTTGAGCTTTAAGTCATTCGCCCTAAAACTAGACGCGATTATCGCCGCAGCTGTACGCCACGATCTGGCTGATTTCGCTCAGGCTACGACCTGACTGTTGCTGCCATTCGTTGAAGGCTTTACCCGCTGCCAGTTGTGCTCGCTTGGTGTTACGACCGCTATCAACCACGTCTGTGCTGCGTAGGTGTGCTTCAACATCTGATGACAAGATGAAGGTATCTTTACCCATTTGGCGCAGAGTGTAGGCACCAGTGTTACCGCCTAATCGCTTGCCGTGTTTCTTCAGATAATCCCAAAGTTCAGTGATACGTTCTGATGGCCAGTCGGCAACCATTTGTGAGAAGGAATCCGCCTCACGCTTAGCATTGTGGATCATGGTGGCATTGGCAGGGATAGTCATTACCTTAGTCAGGTGACGAATAATGCGCGGGTCTTGCGCTTTTTGTTCCCACATTTCATTCGGCAGCATCAGCATTTTTTCGATATTGAATTCAAAGAACACTTCTTCAAATTGCGGCCATTTCTTCCTCACTACATTCCATGAAATACCACACTGGAATACTTTTTCAGTAAAGGCGGCTAGCCAACGATCGTCGGTGATTTGTGATAGCTCGGCTTGTGAAAGGGGCGCACGAATAATTTTTTCGAGTTCGGCCGCTCCGCCTTTGCGGTGAGCTGCACGTTGGTAAATAGTATCGAATTTTTCTTGGGTCATGAAGGTTCCAAATTACATCTGTGTATCTTGAGTATGTAGCCAATGCTTAATGATATGGGGTCAAATCTAGTAATTAAAACGAACTAGCTAAGCTTTAATTCCATTTGATATAGAGGCCATGTTTTACCATTAAATTCTTTAACGCTTGGCTCTTTGTCGACCACCTCAAAGCCCGCTTTGTCGTAGCAGCGTTTTGCGCCGTGGTTTAGCTTGAATACGGCCAAGGTGATGGTGGTGACATTCGGTATTTCTTTCGCCGCCTTTAAGGCCGTTTCAAGCATCGATTGTCCTAACCCTTTGCCTCGTTGGTTTGGGTGAATAGCAACTCGGCAGAAACGAAGTTCACTGTCTGACATACGCTGAAATTCCATAAAGCCAAGTAAGTCATTACTTTTGGTGTCTGAGTTCGGTTCAGGTAATGAATGAGTTTCAGAGAAGGTATATAACTCGACATGTGGCTCTTGAGAACGTTCGATGATTGAAGCCGCTTCTAACGGCCAACCAAATGTTCTCCCTCCCCATAGAACGTAGTCTTCTAAGGATGTAAACCAAGTGACGATCTCTTCGGCGTCGGATGCTTTAAAGCGGTTTATTTCCATATCCTTGTCTCTTCCTTATCGCGTGTCTCTTTTTCTAAACCGCTAAACTTCCGTGCCCAACTGCTCAAGAAAGCCACGCATGTAATCGGTGCGCTTGTTGGCTTCTAACTTGGCTGATTCTGTATTCATGGTTTCTGCTAGCTTAAACAGCTTCACGTAGAAGTGGTCGACGCTGTAATGCTTGTCATCTAAGTCACGATGTTCAGCGAACGGGTCTTCGTGGTTATACAGCTCGGCATTAAAGCTCTGACCCACATACAAGCAGCGAGCGATGCCAATTGCTCCGAGCGAATCAAGGCGATCGGCATCTTGGACTATCTGAGCTTCTAAGGTTTCAGGTGTGATGTTGGCGCTGTAGCTGTGCGTGACAATGGCATGATGGATCTCATCAAGATAGGACGCGGGATAGTCGATAGATTTGAGGAAAGAGATCGCCTTGTCTGCTGCCATTTGCGAGCTTTTGGCTCTGTCTGGATGGTTCTTAGGAAAGGTGAAACAATCATGAAGGTAAGCGGCGGGTAAAACGACTTCAAGCTTAGCCTGTTCTTGAGCACACAAAGCCTTAGCGGTTTTGACTACGCGCTTAATGTGGCTAATGTCGTGTGCTGCATCTTGTGTCATTTCTCGTTGTGCAAAATCAAGCAGTTGGTCTTCAAACTTTTCCTTCACGCGTCTCTTTCTCCCTATGTAGACGTTAGCAATCTTGTTGATCACCTAGCATTTATTTCACATCGACTTTAACAGTTTCAAGCGCGAGTTTTTATCTTTTATAAAAGGAATACCAACAAAAAAACCGACTCTGTGAGTCGGCTTAATAGAGGGGCTTGTCTACGTTGATAAAAGCATTATCAACGGCAGTCAGAGCTTAAGCTGCAGCTTGTTGAAGCTGTGCTAGCACATCATGCAGAGAAGGGCTGATGGTGTGTCCAAGCGCTTTCACTTCGTCACATGGCTCTACTAAATCAGGGATCTGGAAGCTGATCATGTTGGCTGCCATAGAAGCGCGAATTCCGTTGTTCGAATCTTCGAACGCTAGGCAGGTTTCAGGCGCAACACCTAGGCGTTCAGCCGCCAGCAAGTAAATCTCTGGGTGAGGCTTGCCGTGAGTCACTTCGCAGCCTGTGCTTAATGAGGCGAAGTACGAATCTAGGCCAGCTAGCTCAAGCTTCTTCTTTGCGATATCAAGCTGAGTGGAGGTCGCTACCGCGATTGGAATGTCATTCGATTTTAGCCATTCAAGCAGCTCAATCACGCCATCTTTTACCGGGATTGCTTGGTTTTTAACAATTGCACTGTAGCGGGTGCGCCATTCATTATTCAGCGCTGGGTAATCTAACCCTTCACCGTAACCATTTCGAAAAATCTGTTCGATGGTTTTTGCGTTACAACCAATGATGCCTAGGTAGACATCTTGCAAAAACGGAACACCTTGCGCGTGACATGCTTCTTCAAAAACTTGCATACAAAGTCGCTCGGTGTCGAGCAGCAGCCCATCCATATCAAAAATAGCAGCTTGAAAATTCATATCCGTGGTTCTTTATGTGTTGTCATCGTGAGGGCGGGTATTTTGACATAGTGTCTAGTGATAGGCGAGTCAACGTTCAGTAAGAATATATCCAATCGGCTCGGCAATATGCTTCTGCATGACTTTAAATGTGATTGGTTGTGGTTGAAATAATATCGTTCAGTTATGAGCCTGATATTTTATAGGCCATCCAGATCTAACAGAAACAATTATGATTATCCCACATAACAAATCTAGCTTGTGCGTCTGGCTTCTTATTACATTTCATAAACTTACAGGTCTGTTTACGTGACCATAATCTTATAAAAAACAATTACCGGGAGCCTGCAATCATAGTGTGACCAAGCAATAAGTAAATGGCTGAGCTTAGGGAGAAAATAACATTAGTCCACATTTTTAGCAGGGTTGCTTATGTTGTATTTTGAGTTTCTATTTTTATTAGTCGTCCTTTATATCGGATCTCGGTATGGCGGTATTGGCTTAGGTGTTGTTTCTGGTATTGGTTTGGTTATCGAGGTGTTTGTCTTCAAGATGCCACCAACGTCTCCACCTGTCACCGTGATGCTGATCATCCTCGCCGTTGTTACTTGTGCTTCGATTCTCGAAGCGGCAGGTGGTTTGAAATACATGCTGCAAGTGGCGGAAAGGGTACTGAGAAAGAACCCGAAACGCGTCACCTTGATAGCACCGTTCGTGACTTACTCGATGACTTTCCTATTGGGTACTGGCCACGCGGTTTACTCAATTATGCCAATCATCGGCGATGTTGCGTTGAAGAATGGTATTCGTCCTGAGCGCCCAATGGCGGCTGCGTCTGTTGCGTCTCAACTAGCTATAACGGCATCACCAATTTCTGCTGCTGTGGTCTATTACCTCGCGCAACTTTCTGATATCCAACACTCTATTACTCTGCTTTCTATTCTGATGGTGACGGTTCCTGCAACCTTGTTCGGTACACTTTTGCTTTCTCTGTATAGCTTGAAACGCGGTAAAGAACTGAACGACGATCCTGAATACCAAGCGCGTCTAAAAGATCCAGAGTGGAAAAAGCGCATTGAAAGCACCACTGCGACCTCTTTGGATGAAGTACTGCCAACTTCGGCTCGTAATGCGGTATTGATTTTCCTATTGTCGATTGTCGTGATTGTTATCGTGGCGATGGTGCCTGAGATCAGAACCATCGTAGACGGCGACAAGCCAATCAAGATGTCGGTGATCATCCAAATGATGATGCTCTGTTTCGGCGGTATCATCTTGCTGGCAACCAAAACTGACCCGCGTGATGTGCCAAACGGCGTGGTATTCAAATCGGGTATGGTGGCAGCGATTGCTATCTTCGGTATCGCTTGGATGTCGGATACTTACTTCCAATACGCAATGCCTCAGTTCAAATCTGGCATCGTGGAAATGGTGACCAATTACCCGTGGACGTTTGCGCTAGCGCTATTCATCGTATCGGTTGTGGTGAACTCGCAAGCCGCTACTGCACGTATGATGCTGCCTGTTGGGCTTGGATTAGGACTAGACCCAGCCCTGCTTATCGGCTTGATGCCAGCGGTTTACGGCTACTTCTTCATCCCGAACTACCCATCAGATATCGCAACAGTAAACTTCGATGTTTCTGGCACCACCAAGATTGGTAAGTGGTACTTCAACCATTCATTCATGTCGGTTGGTTTAATCGGTGTAGTAGGCGCATGTTGCTTAGGCTACGCACTGGCACAGATTTTTATCGCTTAATGTATTAGCTTTCTTTGAGATAGCTAAGACAACAAACAAAAACAGCGCCTGAATTGGCGCTGTTTTTGTTTAATCTGTCTTGGGGATTCGCTTTGATACGAGCTCTTAAGCAGTATTAGCGAGCCTCAAAAGCCAGCGACTGAATTGCTTCTTCAATCGTTAGGAAGTGGATCTTCATCAGGCACACTTCAGCTTTTTGAAACTCGTGGTTTCGAATCAGTTTAGTCACGCTTTCAACCGAATACTGCTCAGCTCGTTTAGCTAAACCCAGTTGGTTTGAGTTTGATTGTAGCGAGTAGCTGTCGCCAACTGAATCAATGAGGTAATCATCTTCACCCAGGATCATGTCTGAGCATTCTGCCTGAAAATTGTTCTCGGATGCGACGTAAATAAGCTCATCATCACCGTCGAGTTTTACCAAAGATGGCCAACTGATCATTACTGCCCTTTCTATGTGCTGCTTACTGCTTTTAATAGTGGTGACGACAAGCAATTATATAAAAGTTATCGTCATCTGCTTTATACACTAATCGATTCTTGTCATCGATTCGTCTTGACCAAAAGCTAGACAGGTTGCCGACTAGTGGCTCCGGCTTTCCAATCCCTTCAAAGGGCGTTCTTTTGGCGGCTTCAATCAACTTATTTAGTTTCTTGAGCGTTTTCTTGTCTTGGGTTTGCCAGTATAGGTAATCTTCCCAAGCATTATCTGTAAATACAATCTTTCGATCATTCGTCATTATTCAATTCTCGAACGGTTGTATTTCCGGCTTCGAGTTGAGCAATAGATTCAGCCAATCTTTCAGCGTTTTTAGGCGAGCTCATTAGGTACAAGGTTTCTTGCATTGAATTAAAATGATCAAGAGACATGACCACTGCATCTTCTGAATCTCGTCTGGTTATTACCGTAACATCAGAATCGTCTACCACTCTATCGAGCACAGACTTAAGGCTATTTCTGGCCTCAGTAAAAGAAACAATATTCATCACTCATTTACCCTGTTGTTTTTGGATATGTTTAATCTTTCTATATACACAGAATAGTTAATCATTCATGAATTAACTATTCTACATGTTCCGCTTGTTGTACATGTTATATCAGAGGTTACACATGATCAACTTATGGTACATGTCATTCATTGTAAATATGCAGAGAGTTACTGACTTAAAATGCTATTTACTCAAAGATCGGCCTAATGGTGCGAAGTAACCTTGCAGGGCTTGGTATATCTGTTCTCGGTGCGCCATATCAGGATACACGGGGTACATATCAGGCTTGGTTGTGCCATCCACTAGATAAGCGTTCTTGATATCGGAACACGATTCAATCACGGATTCAAAAGCGCGCGCCATCATCTCTGTGGGTAGTGAGAAGTAACGGGCAGACATCGCTTTGTCGGCAATCACACTGCGAGCCACATAATCGTGTTTGTCCAAGTTATTGTCGCTAAGCAGTGTGGCATCAAACAGAGACATCAAACTTTCGTTTAATGGATGAGGTCGCACCGTTCTATCGTGCAACCAACAGTCGCTGGCGAACAGGATCTGCTTGCGAGGGCCAGAGGTATCGCCGATTTCAAACGCTTTCTCAGCGATATAGTGGTCAAATGCATGCCAAAACTCGTGAGCGAGCGCGCCAGCTCCGGCATTCTTCGCGAGGGCTAATTCTCGTTGGTTCGGGGCATAGTGTGCTTGTACGCCTTTTCTGCCGCCACTGCCGAACGCTAAGCCTAATGTGCCGCGAAGGCCAATCGCTTCTGGTGGCAAAGCCAAGATGTAAGCCAAGTCGGCTAGCGAATCGAATATCAGATTTGCGGCCAACTCTTTTTCTTCTTTCGTCACCCAAGCACCCACACGAATGCTGCCCATACCGAAGGTTTGTTTGATGTCCATGAATGACACCTGATCGCCATGTCGGTAGTCTGGGCCTTCGCGCGTTTTGTATTTAAAGTGAGTTAACTTCAAAAGGGTCCTTGGAAACAGACGTAAGAATGAATAGTGTGCTCAGTGAGATGCGCCTGTGTGAGATGCATCTCTTGGAATTAAAGGACGTTAGCACTTTTGATAGCAAATTGCCGAACAAAATTAGTTTAGATTGAGTTCGAAAGCTTCCCATGAAGTTGGGTTACCTTCACGAGTGAGTGGAAAGAGTGGCTGTTGTGGTTTTGCATAGCTTAATCGGTGCAGTCTTTGAGTTACGTGGTAGCTATCAAGCCCTGATACCGTGACCAAATCCAACGCTTCTAAATCAAGGTAGCCATCCGGCATCACGGCGCGTTTGGGTGCGTGAATCGTTATAACTTCACCGATCAACATTTGCGTTTGATTGCTTTCGATTGTTATCTGTTCTTTGAACGCTAACCCTATCTTTAAACTGCTCTCCAAGACGAAGGGAGCGGGGAATGTGTCGTCATAATAGGCCGTTAAGCCGACCGCGTTGAATTCTGAGACTGGTTTAGGGTAGCGAGCCGAGGTTTGATGGGCCTTTTTAACAAAGTCAGCACCAATGCTGTTAACGGTGAAGTACTTAGTTTCTAGGATGTTTTCTAGCGTATGACGTCGGCTTTTATCTGGGCGAACAATAAAACCAAGCAGCGCGGGATCAGACCCTAGGTGAATGACAGAGCTCACTATCGCAAGGTTTTCAAGCCCCTGTTTATCACAAGTACCAATTAGGTTGGCGCTTTTAAATCCAGATAGGGAGTTAACCAAACGAATGCGGTGGCGCGGGTCCATTGTTTGGATATCTTGTTTAGAAAGGGTCATGTCCTTCATATCTTCTCTTCTTCTCATTTATTGTTATCTTCGAGCATGCTCACTAACGGACTTATATGTACGAAGAATCCGCTTTTATCGATCAAAGAGCGCTTATTGGCCGTGGGCAGTTTGTCTCTTTTATCTCTGCTACAGCACAATGAACGAGATCCTTTGCATAGATTTACGTACGTTGACGTCCCTTTACATCACAGGAGCTAAAGTAATGATGTCGTCTTTATGAGTGTTAACAAATGAAAACAGTCCGCAATATCATTTGGGCAATGATTGCCACAATGTCAGCCTTTTGGTTTGCGATGGAACCGCAATTATTCGCTTCAAGCGATGTCTTTGAATGGCGCTCAGCCATGATTCAGTACTCAGGTATTTTGTCTCTGGTGTTAATGTCCATCACAATGATCTTGGCGATGCGTTTGCCTATGGTTGAGAATTGGCTGAAAGGTATGGATAAAGCATATCGAGTCCATAAATGGCTCGGTATCGGTGGTGTTGCACTGGGTGTGACACACTGGTTGTGGTACCAAATACCTAAGTCATTGGTGGTGTCTGGTGTGTTAGATAAGCCTGTTCGACACGATGGTTCAGGGCCGCAAGCTGTTTTGACTGGATGGGAGTTATGGGTCAATGAATTACGCGGTATTGCTCAGAGTATTGGCGAGTGGGGCTTCTACTTGTTGCTCATTTTACTGGTGGCGTCACTATGGGCGGCAGTGAAGTACAAACCGTTTAAATTGTCGCACCGTCTGATGTCGGTTGCGTACCTGTTTATCGCTTTCCACTCAGTAATCCTGCTTAAACGAGCGTATTGGGGAGAACCTATTTATTATCTAACTGTGGCATTTGCTTTGGCTGGGTCTATCGCAGCGATTTACAGTTTGTTGGGCTTGGTTGGGCGTCGTAATCGTCACTCAGCGAAGATTATCTCGACTCGCTATTTTCCACAAGCTGAAGTGATGGAGCTGGTGTTAAAACCGGAGGCATCTTGGCAAGGTCACAAAGCTGGGCAGTTTGCGTACTTGCGTTTCGGTAATGAAGACCCGCATCCGTTTACCATTGTTTCTGGCAGTGATGATCCAGAGCTGCGCTTTTTGATCAAAGAGCTGGGTGATTTTACTAATGGCCTATATGAACGAGTGAAAGCGGGCGATGCGGTTACGGTTGAAGGACCCTATGGTCGACTTTATTTTGACCTAAGCAAGCCACAAATTTGGATTGCTGGTGGTGTCGGGATAGCGTCGTTTTTTGCAACACTTGAAGCGCTCAAAACAGAACGAGATCATCCTCGTATTCAACTGTTTTATTGTACTCGCGGTGTTGATAAGCAATTAATCGATGAGTTGTGGCACCTAGCACACGCGGTTGGTGTGAAGTTGACCGTGATAGATACCTTGCACTCACCGCGGCTAAACGCCGGAAGAATTGTCAATCAATGTGGCGACCTCAACGAGTACGAGATGTATTTCTGCGGGCCGGAGTTGTTCTCTACATCACTGAAAAAAGAATTAGACAACTATCAATTTGATATTGAAAAGCACTACCACGAAGAGCTGTTTGTGATGCGTTAAAGCCAACTATTGGAGCTGTGATTGTTAAATTAGTCAATCGGCACAGTGTAAAAAGGCGTAAAGTCACTCAATTTGTTATTGCAGCGGTTTGCTATTGAGCGATACCATATAGGGCTGTTTCTTTGGTAAAGATGTAATTATGTCAGATGAAAAACTCGCACTCGAATGGATGCGCCAACAAGCTCATAAAGTTGACCCATACGTTATCGATCCATCGTTTGATGAATGCGTTGAGTTGCTTGATCCTGCCTTCAAGAAAGGCAAGAGTGTTGCTCAACTCAAGTATCTGTTATCAGAAGCAGATCGCCGAGCGGGCGCGGCAGAACGTAAGCATGCGGCTTTAAAATACGCCAAAGAGAAAAGCCCAAATGCTGGTCAAATCTTGCGACTGCAAAGCAAGCTTCAACAAGTTCAGTTGGCTCTCAAGCTTGCCACTGGCGATAACAATATGACCATATCTCAGTTCTGTTCAGAGTATGACGTGACTAAGCGTGACGGCAATACGGCATGGAATGAAAAGTTGGTGGAGCAGGGGAAGAGAAAGTAGCGATCTCTATTTCTATTTTTTGATTTAGTCGTTTTTCTATTGAACTTTAAATCATGCTCGCAGAGCCGTTAACTCGGTATCTTGAACCCCAATCATTGATATGCATTGCCGTGGTTTGAGCGCGGCGTATTGTCTCAACGATGTCCTCATTATTTTGGTGACGCACTCATGAACCTCTCCCAGATTGACCTGAATCTTCTTTTCGTTCTTAAGCATTTACTCGAAGAAAAACACGTCTCTAATACCGCAATGTCTCTGAACATGAGCCAGTCTTCGGTAAGTCGTACGCTACAAAAAATGCGTACCTTCTTTGATGATGAGCTGCTGGTACGTAAGAAGTATGGCTATGAGCTGACCCCAAAAGCAGAGTCGATTAAAAACGATATCAACACCGTTATTACTAACCTGGAAAAGTTGGTTCATAAGCAGTCGTTTGACCCAAGCAAGGTTGATAGTACTGTGAAATTTTATGGCTTACTGCCTCAAATTAATACCTTAATGCCCAAGGTGATCGCTAAGATCCGCAAAGAAGCGCCGAACATGATCGTGAGTTTAGATTCTGCGCCCAAGCGTCATTTCGAATCCTTGGTCGCAGGTGATGTGCACTTTGCCTTATCTTCGCATCAGCCGCCTTCTGCTGAGCAAAATATCTATCGTATGACAGTGGCGAAGCGCACGTTCCGTTTGTTGATGAGCCGAGAGCACCCATTGGCGAATGAAACTCTGACCCCACAAAAGCTGGCGGAATATGATTTTGGCCAAGTCTCTCTACAAGGTGAGAAAAGGCTCTCTTTCGAACACAAATACCAAGAACTCGGTTTAGCCAATAAAAAGCAGCGCCTGTCTGCACCTGTGCAGTTGAGTAACTTCAGCTCGGCGCCAAGTATTGCTGCCGAAACCGACATCATCTTTCACCTTCCAACACCTTTTGCAGAAGCAGCGTGTCATGATCCCCGCCTGATCACCAGAGAAGTCCCAGAAGAACTCCACTTGAGCTTTCAAGAAGTTTATTTGTACTGGCACAAGCGATTTCATGATGACCCGATGTGTGAATGGGTACGTGAAATATTCAAAGACCTCTATGTAGGCAAAGATACGTACTCTTAAAAGAGAGTGACTTCTAGTTAAGTAAGCACCGAAGTCTGAGTGATTTGAGAGCCGTTATTCGCAACATCATCAGTTTCATATCAAGCATAAGGTGAAGGTAACTATCCGTCTGGCGGATAGCGATATTCTATTTTGGCGATAGCATTATGCTTGAAGCGAATGATTTACGCCGCTCTAATTGAGAATGATTATTAAATGCAATCTCAATTTAAGTAGAGCCAAGATGAACACTATTCAAACGTTTACTCGTTCCCCCCTTTCTAAGTCTATAGCTGCTGCGTGTTTTGTATTCCCTGTGATGGGCTTTGCTAACGAACAAGTAAATCAAGTTGATACCGAAGCTTTGACCATTGAAGCGACGACTATGGAAACCATGGTTGTGACAGCAGCTGGTTATGAGCAGGTTGTCACTGAAGCGCCAGCGTCGATCAGCGTGATTACTCGTGAGCAGCTGGAAAACCAATCGTATAAAGATCTGACAGACGCGCTGCGTGATGTACCTAGTGTGATAGTGACAGGTGGTGGTTCGAGCCAAGACATTTCAATACGTGGTATGCCTGCAGAATACACGGCGATTTTGGTCGATGGACGCAAGCAGTCTGGCCGTGAAACACAACAAAACAGCAGTGGTGGCTTTGAGCAAGATTGGCTACCACCTCTAAGCGCGATTGAGCGAGTTGAAGTCGTGCGTGGCCCAATGTCGACGCTTTACGGTTCAGACGCGATTGGCGGTGTGATCAACATTATCACTCGTAAAGATTATCAAGAGTGGTATGGCAGCGTACGTGGTGAAACAACACTGCAAGAGAACTCAGACTCGGGCAATTCATATCAAAGCCAAGTGCATCTAGCGGGCCCTCTTATTGATGGCTTGTTGAGTGCTTCTTTCTCTGGTTTATATCAAGAGCGTAAGGAAGATGAGATTCTTTACGGATACGGAGGCAAAACATTAGAGAGTTACCGTGGCGCACTACACTTGACGCCTACGGATGACGATACTTTCTCGTTTGATTACACCTATCACGATCAAGAACGAGTGACGACGGATGGAAAATCGAAAACCACAGATTCTGAGCGTGTGAACAATCGTCAATCATTGGGCCTATCTCACTCAGGCAACTACGACTGGGGCTCGGGCACTTCATACATCAACAATGAAACGGTTGAGAATGAAGGCGGAGAAATGGAAGTGGAAAACCTGACTCTGAACTCACAATGGTCTATGCCTGTGCTTGAGGCGCACTACCTAACTATCGGCTTCAACTATACACGTCAGGAGCTGACAGATTCTGCAGAAGATCATGTCTTCAAAAATAACCAATGGTCACTGTTTGCGGAAGATGAATGGTACATCACCGATTCTTTTGCTCTAACAACTGGCCTCAGATTTGATCAAAATGACGTGTTCGAGTCTCATCTGAGCCCTCGCGTTTATGGTGTGTGGAGTGTCGACTCATATTGGACAGTGAAAGGCGGTGTTTCAACGGGATATCGAGCACCAGGCTTAACTGAGATGGAAGCGGGTTGGGCGCAAGAAAGTTGTGGTGGCGACTGCTCGGTTTACGGTAATCCTGATCTAAAAGCCGAGACGTCAGTGAACAGTGAAATGGGCGTGTACTTTGTTGGCGATGCCGATTTAAGCTCGAACATCACCGTATTCTACAGTGACTTTAAAGACAAGATCGACAAGAAAGAGCTGAGCACTAACTGTGGCCGACGTGGTTGTGATTCTACCTACGTGAACATTGAAGACGCGATTACTTACGGTGCTGAATACACGATAAACAAAGGCATTACTGAGGCGATTTCTGTCGGTTCGACGTATACCTATACACATACTGAGAAGCAGTCTGGTGAAGATGAGGGTAAGCCACTAACACAAGTTCCTGAGCATTTAGTTACCGTAAATGCAGATTGGCAAGTACGTGATGATGTCCAATCTTGGATGCGAGTGACATACCGTGGCAAAGAGTCAGAACCGACAACGAGTAGTTCAAGAACACAATACGAAGCGCCATCAATTACTTATGTTGACTTAGGTGCCAACTGGTATGTGCAAAAGAACCTTAAGGTGATGGCTGGTATCTACAACCTATTTGATGAACAAACCGATTACGAAGAGTTTGGCTACGTTGAAGATGGTCGTCGTTACTGGTTAGCAGCAGAAGCGTCATTCTAGATAAGAGGTTCATAATGAAAAAGATAACAAAATTACTGATGCTTTCATTTGTTGGATTATCGGCTGCTAATGCTAATGCTAATGCTAATGCTAATGCTAATGCGGTATACACAGTAGAAAAGGACATCTTGTTTAAGACGGTAGAAGCACGAGAGATCAAGCTTGATCTCTACCTTCCCAAAACAGAAGCAAAGGTTGATGGAAAATATCCGTTGCTCGTTTGGGTACATGGCGGTGCGTGGAAGCGTGGCACTAAAGACGATATTCCGACTAAAAACCCGTTGTTGCTTAATTCTGTTTTGGATGAAGGTTATGCGTTGGCTGCGGTCGATTATCGTTTAAGTGGCGAAGCAACTTTCCCAAAACCAGTCGCGGATATTAATGATGCTATTAACTATCTTCATGACCATGCTAACAAGTACAATCTTGCCGCCGATAACCTGGTTATGATGGGGCGTTCAGCTGGTGGTCATTTAGCGGGATTGGTCGGCGCAAGTAATACGCACGGTGACATTAGCTTTTACTCAGAACCTAAGTATCGAGTGGCTGGAGTTGTAAGCTTTTTTGGCCCGACGGACCTGCTGGAACTAGGTAATAAAGGGAACAGACCAACCAGTAAAAAGTCGTCGGTGTCACGTTTTTTAGGTGATATCCCGAGTGAAGTACTAGAGCTAGCGGCACAAGCTTCAACGACCAGTTATATAAACAGTGATGCTCCGCCTTACATTCAGTTCCATGGAACACTGGATAAGCGAGTGCCTTTAGCGCAAAGCCAGATCCTCAAACATGCTTTGGACAAGTACGGCATTGAGAATCAGCTGTTTATCGAGGAGGGTGTTGGTCATAGTGCTCCAATTTTTGATACCGATAAGTATGTACCGCATGTGATTGCGTTTTTAAAGCGACATTATCCAATTAAATAATCTCTACTTTTGTGACGTTACAACGCGCTAGAAAGCATTCATTGAGCCATTTAAAGCCAAGTTGATCACTAAGGTTCAACTTGGCTTTTTTATTGGAAGCTTTCATAAGTATCTGGATTCATTTCTAACTTCCCTTTTATGATTCGATCGTCATTTATTAGATCGAACAAAACCGTGTTCACCTTCGATAATCGAGTTATTCATCAGTTAAAGGTGGTGGTTATTGTGTGTTTCATCACGCTTTGTTCGTAACTGACTCTAGCTTATCGACGACCTTGATAAAGGCTTCAATGTGCGCGATACACTATTTTTCGCCCATTAATCAATTTCACTTGTGACAAAGTTATCAGAATTATGCATTTTCGGTAACGTTCCCGAAATTATCGATCTATCATCCACTCAGATACAAAAGTGAAGTAATCACACGACTGATTTCTATTTCTTCTTCGATATAGAGCTTATACATCAAAAGTATAAGCCGAAATGTGCTTACGAATTATTTTGGGAACGTTTGCAGATAATCCAAAACAATTAACGTGAGAACATCAGAATGAAACGACACATTTTAGCGGTTGCTGTAACAATGGGGCTAATGACTACATCGGTATTAGCAAGTGAAGACGTTGCAGCATTAGAGCAACGTATTAATGAATTAGAACAAAGGGTTGCACAAACAGAGCAGGTCTCTACCGAGGCCAATGAAAAGGCTTCTTCGTTTGAGTTTCACGGCTATGCTCGCTCTGGGTTATTGATCAACGACGACCTAAACGGCGCGACAGGTACTGGTCCTTACATGACAGCGGCGGGTGCCATTGGAGCTCCAATTGGACGTCTTGGTGTTGAAGATGATCATTACGTTGAAGCGAACTTGATTCATAAGCGATTTGCAGACGATGGCTCTAGTGCTTTGTTTCGCATCATGTTGGCCGACAGTACTGAGACAAATAACGAGTGGACTGCCAGCGAAAGCCAGTTGAATGTGCGACAAGTGTATTCAGAACTGAACCGTCTGAGCATGTTCTCTGAATCTGAAGCGTTTTCTGAAGCAACGTTTTGGGCGGGTAAACGATTCGATCGCGACAACTTTGATATTCACTTTTTCGATTCGGATATTGTCTTCTTATCAGGTACTGGTGCGGGCGTTTATGACGTTCAGATGAGCGACAACTGGAAAGCGAATTTCTCTATTTATGGCCGAGATTTTGGTGAGATTGATAGCTCGTCAACAGATGTAGAAAACTACATTGCAACCATGAATAACCGTATTGGCCAATGGCAAGTGATGTTGAGCGGTATGACCTCAGCAGACAATGATAGCCGCCTAAATGGCGCAGCTGAAAGCGGTGTACACGCAATGTTTGCGTACCATGGAGACAACTTCTTTGGTCTGAGCGAAGGCTTCTCTAAAACGGGTATGTTAGTGGGTAGTGGCCTAGGTGCAGAGCTAAAAGGCATCGGTTCAAATGGTGATCTACTGGATGACGCGAAAGCCGTTCGCCTGTTTAGCTACGGTGTCACTCGCATTGGCGACAACTGGCGCTTAGCACCTGCATTAATGGCAGAGCATAGCCAAGACCGTTTGAAGAAGAATGACGAGTTCACATGGGCTTCTTTAAACGTTCGATTAGCTCAAGAGTTCACAGAGAACTTTGAGATGGTTTACGAAGGTTCATTGCAATACATGGATTTAGACAACTCGACAGAGCAAGCGAGCGGCGGTTTCTACAAAGCGACAGTTGCACCAACACTCAAGCTTTCAACTAGCACTGGTTTCTTTGACCGACCAGAACTGCGTTTCGCTGTGAGCTATGTGGATTGGAGTGAAGACCTAAATGGTTACTCGATCAGCACTGAAGCAGATGCTGCAACGATGGGAGAGGGCGGCGAGGTTCTGTTTGCACTGCAGATGGAAACTTGGTTCTAATTGCTTGATATATCGTTTAGATAGAGAGTGTTACTCATGATGTGATAGTCGCATCACCAAATGCCAACCTTATCGTTTCAACTCGAAGGTTGGCATTTTTTATCTTGGGATAACCTGATCTCTGAAATAAATCGCTAGCAAGACTCTCGGTCAATAGTGGTGAAGGTCAACACCATCTTGCTCATTTCAAAGCCTTTTTTCTCAATACGGTCGAGTAGCAGCTTGGCTCCATTTTCTCCCGCTTTATCAAACGCATAGTTAAACGTAGACAGCGTTGGTGTGCATACTGAAGCGAGCTCATCGTCACCTACACCGAGCACCAATATATCCTTTCCTGGAACGAGCCCCGCTTCCTGAATGGCTCTGATCGCACCGATTGCGATACGGTCAGTGGCGCAGAATAGGCCGTCGAGCTTGGTGTGCTCCTTGAGATACTGCTTCGCCAGTTGGTAACCTGACTCTATGGTGAAGTCGCCACGGGCGTGAAATTGCAGTGTGAGGTCGTTAAATTGAAGCGATTGAGCGAAGCCTTCCGACCTCATCTTATCAACCGCAATATCATCACCTTGCACACCGATGAATCCCATATGCTTACAAGCTTTCGCTATGAGGCGATTACCCGCTTCAAACCCTACGCGAGTGTCGTCGTGCACAATGCTTGGGATGTTAAACATTGACCCGTCTTGACCAACCAATACCACGGGTACGGCAGAGCTTTGAATCGCTTTGACTAATTGGTTGTCGAGGTGGGTCGCGTACAGGATGATACCTTCAACACGCCTCTGGTTAAATATCTGAATATATTCAAGTTCTTTATGGTGTGTTTGGTGTGTGCTCGCTAATAATACATGCTTGCCCGCTTGCTCTAAGACGGCGGTTAAACCATCGACACCCTGAGAGGTGGCATGGGAAGAAACCCTAGGAACAATCACGCCAACCAGGTTGGTTTTTTGGGACTTTAAGTCTTTAGCGACTTGGTTTGGGAGATAGCCACACTCTTCAACTGCTTTACGCACCTTCACCTTGGTCGCGTCTTTTACGCCATACTCATCATTGATTACTCTTGAAACCGTCGACTTGGAAACTCCAGCGAGACGAGCGACATCATGAAGACTAGCCATTATTCATTATCCAATTGTAATTTTAGTTTTGGGATTGTTTGCAAACAGAGCATCAAATTTACCTGTTATTAGGGGATTTTAACCCTGTCTTCTTATCCTAGGGAGATAATTTGAAGATCATTCTCACACTATTGAGCAGTTATCTTTGATCATTTGTTATTTCTAGGCAAAAATTTGTTTTGCAAACGTTCCCGAAAATTCAAAAGCTCAAATGATAATCCAATGGGGTATGTAATGAATTATCCAAAAATAGCAAAAGAGCTGCTTTCTCTATTAGGTGGTAAAAGTAATATCACCGCACTCGCACACTGCGCGACTCGTCTGCGTCTTGCGGTTGCAGACCAAGATAAAATTGATGAACAGGCGATTGATAACCTAGAAGGGGTTAAGGGCCAGTTTAAAGTGGCAGGTCAATATCAGATCATCTTTGGCTCAGGCATCGTAAACCAAGTTTATGCTGAGTTGGCTAAGCTGACTGAAATGACGGAAATGTCGACCAACGATGTGGCGTCTGCAGGTGCTGACAACCAAAATATCCTGCAACGCGCGGTGAAAGGCCTATCTGATATTTTTGTACCAATCATTCCGGCGATTGTTGCTGGTGGTTTGTTGATGGGTATCTACAACCTATTGACGGCTCAAGGCTTATTCATTGATGGTAAATCTTTAATCGACGCTAATCCGGGTTTGACCGACTTAGCAAACATGATCAATACATTTGCTAATGCTCCTTTTGTGTACTTACCTATTTTATTAGCATTTTCAGCGAGTAAGAAGTTTGGTGGTAACCCATACCTTGGCGCGGCTTTAGGTATGTTGATGGTTCACCCAGACTTGCTTAACGGCTGGGGCTTCGGTGGCGCATCAGTGTCGGGCAGCATTCCGGTTTGGAACATTTTAGGTTTCGAAATCGAGAAAGTAGGCTATCAAGGTTCAGTACTACCCGTTCTTGTTTCTGCGTTTATTCTAGCGAAAGTTGAGCTTGGGCTGCGTAAAGTTATTCCTTCGGTTCTGGATAACTTGCTAACGCCGCTATTGGCGATTTTCATAACTGGTTTGTTAACATTCACGATTGTTGGTCCATTTACTCGTGATATCGGCTTCCTGCTTGGTGACGGCCTAAATTGGTTATACAACAGTGCTGGCTTCATTGGCGGTGCGGTGTTTGGTTTGATTTATGCGCCGTTTGTTATTACTGGTATGCACCATAGCTTTATTGCTATTGAAACTCAGCTGCTTGCGGATATCGCAACGACTGGCGGTACGTTCATCTTCCCTATCGCGGCGATGTCTAACGTGTCACAAGGTGCAGCGGCACTGGCGGTTGGTTTCATGAGTAAAGATAAGAAAATGAAAGGTATCGCGATTCCTTCTGGTGTGACTGGCTTGCTTGGTATTACTGAACCTGCAATGTTCGGTGTGAACTTGAAGCTTCGCTATCCATTCATTGCTGCGGTTTGTGCCGCTGCGATTTCAAGCGCGTTTATCACGATGTTCAATGTGAAAGCACAAGCACTGGGTGCGGCGGGTATTCCTGGCATCATCTCAATATCACCAGAAAAGATTGGCTACTACGTGGTAGGTATGATTATCGCGTTCGTGACTGCCTTTGCTCTGACCGTTGTTTTAGGTCTGCGCGAGCGCAGCAAGCAAAACATTAAAGCAACAGCTTAACGTTTCTCCCTAGAAGTGAAGCCCCCCTTTTCACTTCATTTCCTAAGCTTTGGGGTGCTAGCTAGGTGATTTGGCTTAGCTAGCCTTTTTATATTTTTACATGACAGCGTGAAGTGTCACCTTGCTTTTGGTTGCTACTGCTTTCGATTGCCATCGCTTTCGGTTGTCATGATTTTCAGTTTTAAGGTAAGAAAGATGAATCAAGTTTGGGTAACTGGAGACGCCGTCGTCGACCTCATTCCGGAGACTGACGCGACATTATTGAAATGTCCGGGCGGTGCGCCTGCTAATGTCGCGGTAGCGATTTCTCGCCTTTTAGGCAAAAGCGCATTTTTTGGCCGAGTGGGTAACGATCCGTTTGGCACTTTTATGGAAGTGACTCTGCAAAAGGAAGGTGTGAATACCGAGCGTTTGGTGAAGGACCCTGAACAACGCACGTCAACCGTGGTGGTCGATCTTGATGACCAAGGCGAGCGTAGCTTTACGTTTATGGTTAAGCCAAGTGCCGACCAGTTTATGTCTGTTGAAGACATTCCCGAATTTAAGAAAAACGAGTGGCTACACGTCTGCTCGATCTCTTTGGCTAATGAACCAAGCCGAAGCAGTACCTTCGAAGCGATCCGACGTATGAAAGCCGCGGGCGGTTACATCAGCTTCGATCCAAACCTTCGTGATGAAGTGTGGCAAAACCCATCTGAAATTAAGTCTGTGGTCATGAAAGCGGTTGAATTGGCTGATGTGGTTAAATTCTCAGAAGAAGAACTGGATTTCTTAACCGATTCAACTTCGATGGAACAAGGTTTGGCTAACATTGCAGATCTTAACAACACGCTTGTTCTGGTTACGCAGGGCGCGAAAGGCGTTTGGCGAGTATTTGAAAACCAAGGTGTGTTGATTTCAGGTCGCTCAGTGACGCCAGTGGATACCACGGGTGCAGGCGATGCTTTTGTTGGCGGTTTGCTTGCAAAGCTTTCTCAAGATGATGAGTGGAACAATCAACAAGTCGTCGATTCTGCAATTCAGTGGGCGAATGTGTGTGGTGCACTGGCGACCACGCAAAAAGGCGCAATGACCGCACTTCCAACGCAAGAAGCTCTTACTCAGTTTATTCAAAAAGACTCTTCAAATACGAATGCCGTAGAGGAGAGTGTATGAGTTTGAACTCGAACTGGACAGTAGAGCAAAGATATCGCCGTATAGAAGATATTTCTCTAGAGAGTATTGATGCGATGGTAGAGCTTCGCAAACAAGACTCTGGCTATCCAAGCTACCATATTGCGCCTAAGTTTGGTCTGCTTAATGATCCGAATGGTCTGTGTTTCTTTAATGGTGAACACCACCTATTTTACCAATGGACGCCAGTTGGCCCCGTCCATGGTATGAAGTACTGGTACCACCTTTCTACCAAAGACTTCGTTCATTTCGAAGACCACGGCATTGGCTTGCACCCAGACCAAGATTACGACTCTCACGGTGTTTACTCTGGTGGTGCATTGGTTGAAAACGACAATGCATTGTTGTTTTTTACAGGTAACAAGCGCGATGGAAATTGGTTGCGAGTGCCAACTCAATGTTTTGCCAAGATGTCTGCTGACGGCAAAATAGAAAAGCACGGCGTGGTTATCGAAAACGATCACTACACCGAACATTTCCGAGACCCAAAAGTGTGGAAACAGGGCGGCGATTATCTGATGGTTGTGGGTGCTCAAACGCCTCAAAATACTGGCTCTATGGCGCTATATTGCAGCCGAGACCTGATGAATTGGCAGCACAAAGGTCCAATTCAAACTCGTTACAACAACCTTGGCTATATGTGGGAATGCCCAGATTTCTTTGAAATAGAGAATCAGTCGGTGATGCTGTTTTCTCCACAAGGTGTGTCTAGCGAAAATCCATACGATTTCAAAAATATCTACTCGGTGGCTTATATCGTCGGTGACCGCCTAAATCTCGATTCGGTAGAACTGGAAAACCACCAAGATATTGCGCAACCAGATTATGGCTTCGATTTCTATGCACCACAGACTTATCTAGATGATACAGGCCGCCGTATTCTGATTGCTTGGATTGGTCTGCCTGAGATTAATACACCATCTAATGAGTATCAGTGGGCGGGCATGTTGTCGTTACCACGCGAACTTCAAATCCAAGATGGCTATCTTGTTCAGTCTGCTTTACCTGAATTGAAAGCGCTACAGGGTGAAGCTGTGGTGGTTGAAAATGCTCTTGAATTGGATACAACCAGCTTCATGGTTGAGCTCGAAACTGATACTGACGAGTTTGAGTTTACACTTGCTAACGTTGCGGGTGATAACATCGTGTTCAGTGCTACAGAAAAGGAGTTCATGCTTGATCGCAGTAAGATGTCTCAGCTCTACGCGGAAGAGTTTGGCTCAGTGAGAAAAGCACCGAGGTTGAGCACCAAGCAAACCATCGAGGTTTATGTTGATAAGTCAGTGATCGAAATCTTTATCAATGGCGGTAAGCACACAATGACCAGCCGTTTCTTCATTGATGACTTGAGTTCATTGTCGATGACTGGTGACGTGAACACCGTTTATCACTCGATGAACCCAATTAAAGGGTTGGGCAACTAACCTCCGCTTATCACCATCAAGAAAGCCGCTGATCAACAGCGGCTTTTGTTTGGTCTGCGACATCACTATTGTGCTAACTCTTTGACCTTGTCCATTCCCCGTAGCCCTGAATCTCAAGTCCATTTAGAACAAACAACCAACGCTAAGGTCGAATGTTATTGAAACTGACCTTTTGTGTCCCATCATCTAGGTTCTCTAACTTAACCACATCCCCTTGATAGTAATAAGGTTCCATTGGCATCTCGCTGTTGGTCGGCCTTGCGTAATGCAATACTGCTGGCTTGGCGTCAACTTGCTGAGCGAACAAATAGCCAATCAGCGCATGTTCAAACTGGTGATAACCGTTGCCCCAATGGAAAGCTTTGGTGCGTTTTGGATCAAGCCCCACGCCGCCGTATTTGTGGTCGACCCATACATCATGAAAGGTGGGTAGGGTGTATTGCAGTACGTCTTTCATTGAACCATCGACCAGCGAAACCGTCATCGCTGCTTGATCAAGCTCCGCCCATTCCCATGATGAAGCCCAATTTGTGTTTGGTCGGCTTTGCCAGCCAGTTATCTCTTGTCCTTTCCACGCTTTCTGAAGTTCCTCGCCATAATATTGGGATACGTTGGCGAACTCTTTCTGATATTGCGCCAGAGCGAGAGTGTGTTTCATGCCATCGAATCCAAATTGCGACCATTCTGTATTTTCTAATGCGTGACCGGTTAGATAGGTCATCCAATACGCTTTGATGGTGTGCCCAAAATCGTTGTGATTAGCATTCGGCATCATCGCAGCTTTATCGTGAATTGCGCCGTAGAAGCGTTGTTCATCTTCAGAATGGTATTGGTCAATCATGGTTTGCGTGAGCCAGTTTAAGTCATCAAGCCATTTTGATTTGACGGGCTCTTTGAGCAGAGGTGCGACGAGCAACATGTAGCCATTAATTTGATCAAGTTGTGCGACTAGTTCACGTCGTTTTGCACTACCATCTTCACCGTCAGCAAGTACCCAAGCAAGACCGCTGTTGTCGCTAAGTCGATATCTATCAAAGATAAAAGCTTGTTGGGCGATGAGTGCTTGTTCTACCTTTTTGTCTTGAGTCAGGTAGTAGTACATGGCAAGGCCAACCAGCGCATAGGCTTGATCTTGAGAAGTACGTTGCTGCCAATCCTGGCCTGCTTTTCCCTCTTTTGTGTAGCCGATAAAGCCGCCGTTTTGCTTATCTTCTAGCTGCTCAATGATGTAGTAGGCACCTTGCTTGGCAAGCGCTAAGGCCTGCTTATCACCAGTAAGATGGTAGAGCACGCCATAGGCATAAGTTTGACGTGACTTCATTCGCGTAAACTCTTTGCCAAAGTGTGGCGTGATCCAGCCCTTGTTCAGTTCAGGGCACACATCAGAAACATCGAGCAAGGTACCGTCATCACAGCGGAAAGTAGGGAAGTTTCCTACCGGTTCTCCTTGAGCGCTAGGCATTAACCAATAAGGTGCAAGCCCTTCAGTCGCATGGTTGAGCCACTCTTCTCCAGAAGGAAGATGGGCGTTGGCAGATACGGCGAAGCTAGTAATACTGAGTAATGCGATCGTTGCTCGTAACATGATGTTTATCTTAACTATTTGAATTTCTTTGAATATAAACAATCACATCTGCACATTGTGATTAGGCGATCACAATCGACCAAATTAATAAGGTTTAGATAAAAGCTCACAGACTAGTGAGCTTTGGAAGGGTGTCTTGTATTTTATACTGGCTTGCCCGCCTCGTCCTCTTCAACCACATCGGTTTCTAAGCTAGCCTCTGCCAGCCACTTTTGTATCGATGGACTGTTAAGCACACGTTGTTGATACTGCGATGCCTTCTCTGAAAGTTGGATGCCATAGGTATCTACGCGTAATGCGACGGGTGCAAACATCGCATCGGCAATCGACCATTCACCAAACAACCATCCTTCAGGGTATTGTTCCATTTGTGCTGACCATATTGCATCAGTACGTGCGATGTCTTTAAGTGCGTCTTCACTCAGTGTGAGCTTTCGTTGTGCGCGGCAGTTCATCGGCATTTCATTTCTGACGGCAAAGAACCCAGAGTGCATCTCGGCGGAAATTGCTCGGGCATGGGCGCGTTCTTTCACTGAGCTAGGCCACGCTGCACCGTCCAAATAGGCATCGTTAACGTATTCGAGAATCGCCAATGAATCCCACACCGCAACATTACCATCAACTAGGGTTGGAACCTTGGCCGTTGGCGTCACTTTCGCCAGAGTGTCGTAAAAATCAGAGGTGAATAGCTTGAGCTTGATGACTTCTGTACTCAGGTTGTAGTTGTCGAATATTAGCCATGCGCGCAGTGACCAAGTTGAGTAGTTCTGGTTTCCAATATAAAGCTGCATCGTTGCTTCCTTGCGTTTGGTGAGTATGCTTTTGAGCTTAGGGGATTGTATTGCGGAGCACTAACGGATAATTTTGATGCAATACATTAATAAAAACGATGGGTGGTGATTTCAATATGGATATTGATGCTTTGCGAGGCTTTCTCGCGTTTGTGGAAACCAGTAGTTTCACTCGTGCAGCGAAACAGATAAATCGTACCCAATCGGCATTCAGTGCTCAGATGCGTAAGTTGGAAGAAGAACTCAACGTCACTCTTTTCCAGAAAGAAGGACGTAATTTAATACTGACTGAAGCTGGCTTAGCGCTGCGTTCTCATGCCGAACAGTTGGTCGCCCTTCACAATACCGCACTTAAGCAAGTAAAGCGTTACGAAGACAAACAACCTCTGCGACTCGGCTGCCCTGAAGACTACAATGACACCATTCTGCCGAAAGTGATTCACCTGTTGCAGAAAGCAGAACCCACCTGTTCAATCCAAATATTCAGCCTGCCCAGCATTACGCTGAGAGAGTGGTTGGATGACGGCAGGCTTGATGCGGCGATTGTCACCCGAGCGCCCGATAGTGAAGAGGGTTACTGGCTCACTCATGATATCGGAGTATGGATAAGCAGCCCTGATTATGTGTTCGATGAGTCTAAACCAGTGCCATTAGCCTTGTTTCAGACCGATTGTAAGTACCACGCCGCGGCAGTGAATGGCTTAACCAAGCAGGGCACGCCTTATCAGTTATTGGCGTGTAGCAATACTGCTTCAGCGCAGCGAGCGATCGTTAAAGCTGGATTAGCCATTGGCGCGATGGGTAAGCTGAGCGTGACTTCAGATTTGAGAATCCTCGATGATATGCCACCGTTGCCTTCGGTCGATATTGTGCTGATCCTAGCGACCAAGCATCACCCGGTATTGGATAAAGAAGTGCTCAATCAACTTGTGGAGTTGGGTTCTGAGTAGCTTAGGTTCATCTTCCTATTGGAGGATTCCCAAGCTTTTCAATTTTCGATAAATGGTATTGCGGCTGATACCGAGTATTCTCGAAGTCTTACTTATGTTGCCTTGGTTGGCTTGATAGGTTTGCAGCAAGGTTTCTTCAACGGTACTTCTTAAATCGTTATTAGCTGTACCTTTGGTGGTATTAGGAGGCGTGAGTTGATGCTGATTATCGTGTGCTAATGACGTGAGATGTTGAGCAAGGTGGCTGGGCACATGCTCGAGTGTGAGTTGGGGTTCATCATTTGCTAATAGAGCAGCAACCTTAAGTAAGTTGTCTAATTCGCGGATATTACCCGGCCAAGAATAGGCGCACAGTAAGCTCATCAAGTGCGGGCAGATTGTCTGTTCGTCTTCGGCGTATTTACGATGAATGTGCTCGATTAAAGCGTGCTTGTCTTGTCGGTGTTGTAGGCTTGGCAAGGTGAAGGCTAAGCCATTGAGTCTGTAATACAGGTCTTGCCTAAACTCACCTGTTGCGACTAACTGCTCGAGGTTTTTGTGAGTTGCAGCGATGATCTGACAATCGACTTGATAGCTTTGATTAGAACCAACTGGCACCACGGATTTGTCTTGCAGAACATGCAGTAGTCGGCACTGAGCTTCTAAAGGCATGTCGGCGATCTCATCTAGAAATAGAATCCCTTTATCTGCTTGACGGATCTTACCTTGGAAGCCCTTGTGGCTTGCTCCCGTAAAGGCGCCCGGCGCGTAACCAAACAGTTCAGATTCGATAAGGTCTTTAGGCAGCGCGCCACAATTTACCGCTACCAAGGGCGAAGACTTACGCTGGCTTTGCTTGTGCAGCGCTTTAACAAACTCGCCTTTGCCAACTCCTGTTTCTCCTAAGATCAACAAACTGATCCCTTTATCGATTACCTTGTTGGCTTGTTGCCAAGCGTGTTCGATTTGTTGCTCGCCATGGTGCAAATCACACGATGCTGAAATGGAGCGCGTGCGTTTGGTGGTTGGTTGTTTGAGGTGTTGTTTCTCAAATACAAAAGGCGTGTCTAATGAGGTTCGGTTGAAGAGGGTATCGATACTCTCACCGACGATCGAGGTTTGATCCAATAGTTGAGAGGCGACCTGATTGTGTGCCACCACCTCCCCAGCTTCATTGGCTATTACAATCCCTTGCCAACCACTGTGTAATAACGATTTCTCACATGCGAGGTCGATGCGAGTGGTGCCTTGTGGGATGTGGCTCAGTAGCTGGTTTTCAACAAGCTGAACCATATTTTGAACCAGTAGCTGCACCGAACTGTCGTGCTGTTGCTGCTCACTGGTAATGTCCAATACGCCAACCATGTTCCCTTGGTGATCAAACACAGGGCTTGCTGAACAGCTGATAAATCGATGCTGGTGGATGAAGTGCTGCTCACCAATGATGGTCACGGGTTTAGCTTCAACAATCGCGGTGCCAATCGCGTTGGTGCCCTTAAGTTGTTCCTGCCAACACGCTCCTGAGCTGAGTGCAATTGATGTCAGCTTCTCCTTAAACCGCTCCTGTCCCCAACTCGCCAGAATCACCCCTTCAATATCGGTCAGAATCAAACGACTGTCGGTACGAGCAAACATCTGATTAAACAAAGGCAGCGCATTGCGTTCGACGATGTGGATCAAGTCAGCCGATTGATGACGTCGCTGCTTAAGAATCGATTGTGGTAGGCGAATGTCTTCAGGAAGTCGTCTCTGTTTTAGACCCGCTTCTGTGCTGCGGTGCCAAGAGGACGAAAGCCAATCTGAGGTGTTTGCTTGTTGAAGGTGCATGACTGTTCCATGTCGTAACAGTGAGGGTGTACCAATTTGGAACAGTTGAACACTGGAGTGGTTTCCATACGTCCGTTCAATGCCAACTCACTTTGGGTTGTAAATGTTTTGTAATCATAGTTTTACAATTTATTAACAACAAGTTTTGAAGTTCTGGCGTGTGATTTGCGTTGTTACTGTTGTGAAGAAAACACGAAGTATCAGTGTTTTAAACAGAAAGTATAAACATGGGCGTCTTGTCATGAGTTCTTTTCTCAAGAGGAGCCGCCACAAAAATAAGACAGCTCTAGCTCAATAACAAATCTAAGAAGGATCTAACTATGATTTACGCACAGCCGGGTAGTGATAACGCAGTGGTGAACTTTAAAGCGCAATACGATAACTTTATCGGTGGCGAGTGGGTGAAGCCTGTCAGCGGCGAATATTTTGATAACACTTCCCCAGTGAATGGTCAGGTGTATTGCCAAGTGGCACGCTCAACCGAGGCGGATATCAGCTTGGCACTCGATGCCGCGCATGCTGCTCGTGCAAGTTGGGCTTCGACCAGTGTGACTGAGCGTTCTAACATCCTGCTCAAAATTGCCGACCGCATTGAAGCGAATCTAGAAGAAATCGCAGTCGCTGAAACATGGGAAAACGGCAAGCCTGTGCGAGAAACCTTAGCGGCAGATATTCCTTTGGTTGTCGATCACTTCCGTTATTTCGCGGGTTGTATCCGAGCGCAAGAAGGCAGCGCAGCTGAGCTAGATTCAAACACGGCGAGTTACCACTTCCCAGAACCCATCGGTGTGGTTGGGCAGATCATTCCTTGGAACTTCCCGATCTTAATGGCGGCTTGGAAATTGGCACCTGCGCTAGCGGCGGGTTGTTGTGTTGTGATGAAGCCTGCTGAGCAAACACCGACATCGATCCTAGTGATGATGGAGAAGATCGCCGATCTTCTGCCTGCTGGCGTGGTCAACATCGTCAATGGTTTTGGTAGCGAAGCGGGTCAAGCGTTAGCAACCAGCGATCGCTTAGCGAAGTTGGCGTTTACTGGTTCAACAGAGGTCGGCCACCACATCTTGAAATGTGCCGCAGAAAGCTTGATTCCATCAACGGTTGAGCTTGGCGGTAAGTCTCCAAATATCTACTTCCCAGATATCTTTAATCATGAAGATGAATACCTAGATAAGTGTGTCGAAGGTATGTTGCTGGCGTTCTTTAATCAGGGGGAAGTGTGTACCTGTCCGTCACGTGTGCTGATCCATGAATCGGTGTACGACAAGTTCATCGCCAAGGTGGTCGAGCGTGCTCAAACTATTAAACAAGGTAACCCGTTAGATACCGATACTCAGGTGGGTGCACAAGCTTCAAAAGAGCAGTTCGATAAGATCTTGAGCTACCTAGAAATCGGCCGTCAAGAAGGTGCGAAAGTGCTAACAGGTGGTGAAATCGCGCAGCAACCAGATGATCTGGGCAACGGTTACTACATTCAGCCAACCATGCTGGAAGGGCACAACAAGATGCGTGTATTCCAAGAAGAGATCTTCGGCCCTGTTATCGCAGTAACGACGTTTAAAGATGAAGCAGAAGCGCTAGAGATTGCCAATGACACCGAGTATGGCTTGGGTGCAGGCGTATGGACTCGTGATGCAAACCTAGCGTATCGCATGGGTCGTAACATCGAAGCGGGGCGTATTTGGGTGAACTGTTACCACGCTTATCCAGCACATGCCGCGTTCGGTGGTTATAAGAAATCAGGCATCGGTCGTGAGACACATAAAATGATGCTCGATCACTACCAAAATACTAAGAACCTATTGATCAGCTATGATACTAATCCGTTAGGCTTCTTTTAATACAGGTTCGTTTTAAAAGTATGAGAATGAATCATAGGTACAAAGAGCAACTAACAACGCAGTTGGCTTAATTAAGAAAAATAAAAGTGAAAGCAAAACGCCCAATTCAATTGAGTTGGGCGTTTTTATGTTTGAATTGATCTAGCTTTTCGAAAAGAAGATCTCGGGCTTGTGGACAGGGCCATAGTTGCCTTCTAACTGAGTGAGCTCCAAACCTTGCTTTCCGATCAGAGTACCGACCAATTGGCGGTTAAACGGGTAGCTGTCGGGGTTGTTAATGTACTCTTCAACATCTATCCATTTAGCTTCTTCAATTTCATCAGTGTCTTGAATCGCGATATCTTGAGTTTGAGCGATAAGGTGACAAATAAAGTAGAGGTTTGATTTACCGAATTGATACGGGTGTCTTGTCGCCATGCCAACCACAGAGACGAACGTTGCCTCGATACCTGTCTCTTCCAAGGTTTCACGAACCACAGACTCTTCAATACCTTCACCCAACTCAATATGGCCGCCCGGTAATTTGTAACCCGTCATGCCGTGCTCTTTAATCATCAGCACTTGGTTGTGTTCGTTGGTGATCAACGCGCCAGCACCCAAAGTGTGGGTAGGGATGAAAGGCACAAACTCTACAATCTCGGATTTGTGGATCAGCGTAATTTCGTCTTCTAGACAGTTGTGAAACACAAAGCCAAGCTCAGTCGCCACCGGAATAAGGTGCGAGAGTGAAATAGGTAAGCTAATCCAAATGATGCCTTTGTTATTCTGCTTTGAAAATTCGGTGATCTCGCTGAGTTCGGCATTGAATGAGTCAACATCGTGAGGGGCTGTTGCTGGGTCAATGATGATGCCGTTAAATTTGTCGAGCGTAAATTCCACGGGTGATCCTTTATTATTTTGATTTATTGGGCGTCGAGCATGGTCTGAGCTTATCGTATCTAAAGAGCTTATAACACCTTGAGAGCAAGGGCAGCAGTGAATCAAAAGTAGGCAATGCAGTTTATGTCGAACGGGTCGGGATAAGTGGAGGGTGTTGCTAGAAACAAAAACTGCGCTTGGAAGCCAAAGCGCAGTTTTAAAATGAGGTTTATTGCAGTTCGATTTTAACGAATATAGTTCGCGTTAATACTCACGTACCAGTGTTGAAGCTTGCCATCAGATTTCTTGATCCACAAATCGTTGGTGTAGCTATCAATCTTGCCGTTAACCGTAAGGTTGAATGTGTTCTCGTCGAATTCGCCAAGCTTCACGAACTGGTCCGTGGTAATCAGGAATGGGTCCATGTCGTCTACACCAACCACATCTGAAATCACATAGTAGTGGTAAGTCAGCGGCTTGCTCGCATCATTCGGGTTGCTGCGATACGCAACAAGCTTGAATGGTTCCGTTAATGGAACGTCGAGCGTTTGCTTGTCCATGGTCGCTGGAATTGGAATAAACAGCCAAGCGGTAAACAGACCGCTCAATAAAACCATCAGGAAGAAAAGAGTCTTAATTGCTTTCATAGCAACCTTCAAAATATGGGGGATGTTAATGGGGCTATGGTAACTAGGGAGAGTAAAGATGCAAGCTCTGTTATTACCCTATCTTATCTCAGCTTAATCTAGCGCAAAGAAAGCGGTTCGGTTAACTCGAAATGTAAACACGAGTGCTTAACTCTTGATTATGGCTTAAGAGAATTCGTTATTTGAACCAATCTTGGTTTTTAACCAGTCTCTCGAAACAAGGCGAAGAACTGTCGCGAAATGACCTATATAGATAAAATTCAGTACGATAAGAATAGCGCATGAATATTTTTTGAGCGTTTTCTTATGCATTTAAATCCACGGTTAAGTGGCGAATACCATTCTTATGTCGATCACTCATTTCGTATCGATTGTTCACTTGGCTCCAATCCATTTGGCGCACCAGAAATTCCTGAACATGTGATCAAAGATATTATCTACGGTATTGATAAGTACTATTGCCACAGGGAGCTTTCGGAGCTGACTTATCTGACTCGCCAGTTTATTGGGATTGAAGATTGTCGTATTACGTACACCACGGGCTCTCTTGGGGCGCTAGAACTTATCTTCAATAAACTTATCGATCACAACAATCGCACCATGATAGGCATTGGCCCTCAGTTTGTTGAAGCAGTATCAGAGTTCACTTTGGTGGGCGGGAAGTACCAGTCCATCAACATGTTTGATTATCAAAACGAGTCGGATCTGTTCGGTGTGTTGGCATCAAAAATAAGCAGTCAAAATCCTGCCTTGGTGTATATCGATAATCCCAACAACCCAACGGGTCGAATCTACGACAGAGCTTATCTGGTCGAGATAGCGAGAGTATGTGAGCGTTCTGGCGCTATTTTGATTGTCGACGAGGCATATGGTGAATACCTGACCCCTGAGCAGTCTATGCTCGATCAGACCTTAGTCTTGGACAACTTAATAGTTTTACGAACCTTTTCTAAAGGTTTAGGGCTCGCTGGGATTCGACTCGGTTACTTAGCCAGCAGTGAAAACCTGACTTCTGCAATCGAAGCTGCGGTGAGTGTGTTTACGCCGACTTACCCCTCAATAAAAATCGCATCGGCGACCTTACCCAATGCAAAACACTTCTTAGAAATGAACCGCAGCAAAACTGAATACTTTAAGCAGCAAATGATCGGCTTGTTGTCTGAGAACAATATTGAGGTGGTTGGCACGTCAATATCGACGCCCATTATGTTGTTGAAAAAGAGAGGAACTCACCTTTCAAAGCTATTTGAGAGTATCGGTATTAAGACATGTTCGGGTGTCGATTTTGCTATTACGTGCGACGCGATGACTGAAGAGTATGTTCGATTACGAATTGTTGGCAATGATATAGATTTAGAAGCGTTAAAGCAGCGTATTAAGCAGTTATAAAAGCAACCGTTATAAAATCAGTAGGCATAAAAAAGGTTCATCGCG
>NZ_JBFRNU010000045.1:0-152568 GCF_041471145.1 Vibrio sp. 10N.261.54.A5
CCATATCATTAACAACGCCTGTCAGCATTAAAGAATTGCTTAAATTGCTTCTGTAAGGAGATAATCGTCATCGGCTTCACTATTGATGTAGGTAGTTTGTTTGGCGACGATTATCTGATCATAAATGAAGCCTTTTTTCTATCTAAATAAACAAGTTAGCTCTTAAGATCCTGTCTATGAACTAGGGTTAACTTATCTCTCTGTCACTGAATGGCCATTTTACTGCCCAGTAATCTCTAAAATACTCAATAAGCAGTTACATCTTATTGTTTTACTATTGAAGAGAGGGCTCATGGCTTGTAAACCACTTGCACTAATAATAACTGGACTATTATTAACGCCGAATTTTGCTAGCGCTAGGGACGATATTTCGAAATCTGAAAGCGATCAAGCAGCAGAACAGGCAGCAAAGGAACTTGCAAACCCAAACACAGCTTACGCTAGCCTTAATTTAAAGCTCCAGTATTCAGGTGGTTACGATGGTGGAGGGGACAGTTTCGCTACAGTATTACAGCCGACACTGCCGTTTCCCATGGATAACGGCGATAAAGTGATCTTCCGCCCGGCCATCTCTTATGTACAGAACGATTTCCATGTGGACGCACCAGCAAGCTCGCAACACACGGAGCAGTCAGGCTTTACAGACATCTCATTTGATTTAGCTTATGCGCCTAAAATGGAGGGCGGTACTATTGTCGCGTTCGGTATCTTTGCTTCGTTGCCAACGGGCAGCAGTGACTTAACAGCGGATCAATTTGCTGTCGGACCAGAGTTTATGGTCGGGAAAGCGAGTAGCGAGCGAGTTGTCGGTATGTTCCCAAATCACTTGTATGGTGTTTCTGGAGACGGAGCCGACCACTCTGATACTCGAATCAACAAGACATCGACACAAGTGTTTTGGGTAGAGATATTAGGAGGTGGTTGGACGGTGGGCTCTGCACCAACATTCTCGTACGACTGGAATAAGGATCTGGCGGAAATTCCGTTAAACATCAGTGTTAGTAAAACAACGGTTCTGAATGGACGCCCTTGGAAGTTTGGCATTGAAGCGAACTATTACCTTGAGAAAGACGAAAAAACGCGTCCAGATTTTATGTTGAGCTTTAATATCAGCCCTGTGGTGGAAAATAAACTGACATCTTTGTTCGATTAAGCCGTTATTTGAAATACAGTTTTAGAAACGAAAAAGGCTGAACGATCATCGTTCAGCCTTTGGTGTTATTGGATTAAGCGATTCTATTAACCAGCAGCAACTTGCATGATTAGGCCACAGATGTAAGCGCCGTATGTACCGAGTGCGTAACCAAGTACAGCCATTAGAATACCTACTGGAGCTAATGCTGGGTGGAACGCTGCCGCTACGATAGGAGCCGATGCAGCACCGCCGACGTTAGCTTGGCTACCTACTGCCATGAAGAACAGTGGTGCACGGATTAGCTTTGCCATCACAATCATGATAATCGCGTGGATGGTTAACCAAGTGATACCGATGAAGAAGTAGCCTGGGTTATCCAAGATAGCTGTGATATCCATCTGCATACCAATAGTGGCAACTAGGATGTAGATGAATGCAGAGCCCACTTTAGATGCGCCACTGTGCTCAAGGCTGCGTGTTGATTTGAAGCATGAAGCAATGAGTGCAAACGTAGTCACCATTACGATTAACCAGAAGAATCCAGAAGTCAGGCTGTATTGCGCCAGTTCAGGAGCATTAGTTGAGATCCATGGTGCGATAATGTCGCTAAAGAAGTGTGCTAAGCCCGTAAGGCCAAACGCAATCGCAGTGATCTTCATTAGATCCGTTGTCGTCGTCGGACGCGCGTTTTCTTCTTGGTACTTAGATACGGTTTCTTTTAGGTCTTCGATAGATGAAGTATCGGCTTTTAACCATGCATCAATCTTCTTCTGACGACCTGCCATGATAAGCAATATTGCCATCCAAATATTGGCACAGATTACGTCCACAGTAATCATCGCAGAGAACAACTGATCGTCAACTTCAAATACTTCTTTCATTGCAGCTTGGTTTGCACCGCCGCCGATCCAAGAACCAGCCACCGTTGTTAGACCACGCCATACATCACCCGATACAAGGCCAGGATTTATTTGGTCGATGATCAAGATAGCCAATGGGCCGCCAATGATAATACCGACAGTACCGGTTAGGAACATGATGACGGCTTTTGAACCTAGTCCAAAGATCTTGCGCAGATCTGCAGAGATGATCAGTAGAACGAGTGCACTCGGAAGTAAGTAACGGCTTGCAACAAAGTACAGTTTAGAATTCGAAGCATCGATTATGCCGAAGCTGTTTAATAAAGAGGGAACAAAGTAACAAAGCAATAGACCCGGAACGAACGAGTAGAATTTTTTCAGTGCGCTATTTTGGCTACTTTCCGTGATAAAAACACCGCCAAGAATAACAGCTAACATGCCCATTATTACAGCATCATTAGTAATCATTATTATATCTCCTTTAAGGTGAGCGCAGAGGTCTCACTTTTTGAATTGCAGGACTATACCGACAACCGCCATTCGTTACAAATTGTAACGCTAGACATACTTTGAAATGTTTGTGTTAATTTTGATGGTTTGAATTTGTGAATGTCGTGCGTTAATTATTTGATTAGTGAATGAATCTGTTAGGGCTTTTGCGGCGTATTTCGATATATGCAATGTAATTCAAGCCTTAGAGAGTGGTCGCTAAGAATTGGGTGGGTGCTTGAATGGTAGGAATGAGTGCATATATAGCCATGTTTATGGTGTGGTTTATGCAGGGGTGGAATGTTTAAATAATGTAAAAATTGAATCCACTTTTGCTATGTGGTCAGAAATTAAAAATCTTAGCTAGATCACACAAATCTCTCGGATTACGAGTGTCAGCACCTGATACTTATGCTCATTTGAGGTTTTGTCGGGGTTAAATGAAAGAAAAAGCGGCTTAAATAGCCGCTTTTGATGCTTGAATAGCATGGTTATCTAGAGCTGTAGTCTAGATTCTGCTTAAGACTCTTCTTCCTCAAAGCCATCTGCATAACCTTTCGGTGGAGGTGTCCAACCACGTTCAGAACGAGAGTGTTTGTCTGAACGGTCTTTTTTCATATCTTCTTTCATTGCTTCTTCAAGGTGAATGAAGATTTGTCGGTAGTTGTTGTCGTAGCGTGGGTTCTCTTCCGCTTCAGACCAAGCTTGGTAAAGCTTTTCAGACTTACGGCTCTCAACGCGTTGATAAGTCGATTTTTGCTGCTCGACGAAGAATGGGTGATGACCCAAAGAACGCAAGGCTTCAGCGCCCATTTCAAGAGCAGAATGGTAGGTCTCTGATTCAACAAAGTCTGCCCCCGCTTCTCTTAGGCGATAACTATGACCTCGGTCGAATGCGCGGGCTAAGATTTTCACTTTAGGGTAGGTGTGTTTAACGTATTTCACTAATTCAACGCTTGGGTCTTGGTTGTCGATTGCCACTACTAGCATCGCGGCTTCTTCGATTCCGGCGGTATGCAATAAGTCGTGACGAGTCGCATCACCAAAGTAAGATTTGATATTGATAGAGCGCAGCAAGTCTACTTGGTTCGCTTGGTGATCCAGAACCACCGTATTGACATCGTTCGACACCAACAAGCGGTTAACGATTTGACCGAATCGACCAATGCCCGCAATGATTACGGTGCCTTTCTCTTCTATGGTATCTTCTTCGCGGTCGTTAGATTTTTGTTCGTAACGAGGAAGAATCACTTTATCAAATAGAATGAACAGCCCTGGTGTTAGGAACATTGAAAGTGCCACAACCAGCGACAATGTTTGGACGATGTCAGCAGGTAATACGTGGTTTTGAGCTGAGAAGCTTAGTAGTACAAAACCAAACTCACCGGCTTGCGCCAAGCTCAGTGTAAACAGCCAACGGTCACTGTTTTTGATTTTGAATATCAATGCCAACGTAAATAGCACCAAGGCTTTAAGAAGCATAACGCCAAGGGTGAGGCCAATGATCAAACCAAAGTCGTTGAATAGAACATCAAAGTTAATGCCTGCACCTACGGTGATGAAGAACAAGCCAAGTAGCAGCCCTTTAAACGGGTCGATATTGGACTCAAGTTCGTGGCGGAATTCACTGTTCGCTAAAACCACACCCGCAAGGAAGGTACCCAAAGCCGGAGATAGGCCGACTAGGCTCATCAGTGCAGCAATGCCAATCACCAACATCAGTGCGGTTGCAGTAAAGATTTCACGCAGGCCTGAGCTTGCCACGAAGCGGAACAATGGACGACTCAAGAAGTGTCCGCCGACCACAACAATCGCAATAGATGCTGTGATCACAAGGCCATAAGCCCAACCGGGTAGGCCAGCGACGAGGCTTAACTCTTCATGGTGATCAGAAGCCGAAGCAACCGCGCTTTGTGCAGCTTCAATTAATTCTGGCAAGGCTAATAGAGGGATAAATGCCAACATAGGAATGACGGCAATATCTTGGAACAGTAGGACTGAGAAAGCGTTCTTTCCGCCTTCTGTTTTGGATAGCCCTTTTTCGTTAAAGGTTTGGAGTACAATCGCGGTAGATGACAGTGCGAAGATCAAACCGATAGTCAGTGCGATCGTCCAAGGCTGCCCAAAGAACAGAGCAATACCCATTACAATCGCGGTAGTACCACCAACTTGCAGGCCACCCAGCCCCATAAGTCGGTTCCTCATTGCCCAAAGCATCTTAGGTTCAAGCTCAAGGCCGACTAAGAACAGCATCATAACCACACCGAACTCGGCAAAGTGTTGGATCGTTTTGGTCTCTTCACCTACCAGACCAATGATTGGGCCAATCACAACACCAGCAATGAGGTAACCCAATACAGAACCAAGGCCAAGTCTTTTGGCAATAGGCACGGCAATAACTGCTGCGACTAAGTAGATAAATGCTTGTAGAAAATATCCCGTCATTATTTAACCTCTGCCATTAGTTCTTCTACGTAGTGGTTGAGTTTTTCTGCTTTGCTGGCTTTCTTGATATTGATCTTGCCAGCAACTAACGCCTCTAACAGCACTTTATAGCTATCGACATGCTCTTGAATGCGGTTTTCTTCCAAAGCGGTACGCGAGCCAAATAACGCAAAGGGCGCGAGATAGTTCATCCCGCACAGAGAAGCGGTTTGTTCGATTGGGTGAAGCAGTTCTCGAATCGTGAAATGGTTGTAACCATCACTTTGGTAGGCATCTTTTTTACCTCCTGCAGTAATGCTACATAACAATTTCTTACCCTGTAGTTCATTGCCTTCGGCGCCGTAGGCGAAGCCGTATTCAAGAACAAGGTCTTGCCACTCTTTAAGAATTGCCGGTGTTGAGTACCAATACAAAGGGAACTGAAAAATGATGATGTCATGGTCTAACAGGCGTTTCTGTTCACGGTCGATGTTGATTTTAAATGTCGGATACTCGGCATAGAGATCGACACAGGTAACACCGTCAACGCGTTTGGCTTGTTCAAATAAGGGTTTGTTTGCTTCAGAACGATGTTGAGAAGGGTGAGCGAATAGCAGCAAGACTCGATTTTTCGACATATAGCCCTCTTTGTCCATTAACGAATAATATTTATTGGAATTATAGATATACAATAATAGAAGAATGGTTGAACAACAACGAATTAGCCCATACTTATCTATCTAGATGCGTGTGTTTTTAGGTACTTAATTATATAAAACATCCGTCAATTTGAGTATTTCTGGCACAAGCCGCCGATGACTGAGTAAAACTAATTATTCACGAATAGTAAAAGCGAATATGGGCATTTTATGTCACCGTTGGTGGGTAACGTAAATAATCCAATAACCCTACATAGAACGATAATGAATAAAGGAAAAACTATGAGCATGGACTTGCGTCAACAATGTGATTTGTTGCTTTCCGGTCACCTAGAACCGACTCCAGCACAAACATTCGCTCAGATGGCTGAATGGTGTGAGACACACAATGTGAGCCATGATAGCTACGGCGATGGTGAGTTTATCGAGAGCTTCGAAAACAAAGTCGCGGAACTGCTAGGTTATGAAGCGGCTGTATTTGTGATTACTGGCACCATGAATCAACCAACAGCATTAGAAATTGCGTGCCAAGAGAAAAGAAACCCAGTAGTGGCGATGCATGAATCGAGTCATATTATGCGTCATGAACGCCAAGGGTATCAGCTCCAAAACCGATTCAACGTACTTCCCGTTGGCAACGTATTTCGCACTTGGAATGTTGATGACTTAAAGGCGTGGCCTGATGAGATTGCAGCCGCTCTATATGAATTACCCATGCGTGAAATCGGCGGCCAATTACCAGAATTGGATGAGCTTGAAGCGATCAAGCAGTACTGCAAAGAACAATCAATTCACCTTCATATGGATGGTGCGCGTTTGTGGGAATGCGGCGCCTATTACCAAAAGTCATACAGCGAGATTGCTCAGGGCTTCGATAGTGCTTATGTTTCGCTGTACAAAGGTCTCAATGGCCTTGGTGGTTCGTTATTGTTGGGCGATAAAGCCTTTGTAGCGAAAGCATCTGCGTGGATGAAGCGCCAAGGTGGCAATGTTTATCACCGAACGCCTTATGTGGTTTCAGCAGCAATGCAGTTTGATGAGCGATTAGAGTTGATGCCATCACTGTTTGAGCGAACAAAACAGATCTACCAAATCTTATTAGACTATCCTCAGTTCACTGTTAATCCGCAGCAACCGCAGGTCAACATGCTTCACCTATATTTACCTGTGAGCTATGAAGACGGCATTATTGTGAGAGATAACATAGCGAAGAAACACAAGATTTGGATAGGAAACCCAGCGATAAGCGAGTTGCCAAACCAATGTAAGATTGAATGGTATGTAGGGGATAACCTACTAAATCTGCCTGATCATGAGCTGATAGACATTCTAGATTTTATTAGCGAAGAGCTGATTTGATTAACGAAGAGCTGAGTTGATTACAGAAGAGCTGGCTGAAGAATAACTGATCTAATTGGAACTGAAATGGATACAGGAAAGGGTTCTTATATCCATTTATATAGCTAGGATGTCCGGCTCTGTTACATATACTGGTTGATGTACACATCAACTAAGAACATGAACACTGGAACAGTGCTGAGAAGTCCGAAGAAGACGATTGGCACCCAGTTTTTCATTTTCTTTTTAGGTTGCTCAGTGTTATTCATAAATTCGGCCTTAAATTCGTTGTTGAGTCTGTTTAGCTTTTTGGTACTAAAAATCTAAGTGTATGGTATCAAATAAATGGGTTTAGCCCTATGTAGATTTAGAGAACCGTGGTGTATATCAATCACATAAAATGTAAGTGATTCATAAACGGTTCATAAAGGTTCAACAATAATGAACCTATTAGAACAATCATTGCCTTACTCGGCATATTAAATAAATAGCATTCAAAGATTTGGAGAATACAGAATGAAAACAATAGGAAACATCATTTGGTTTCTGTTCGGTGGCGTATTTATGGGACTAGCTTGGTGGTTCTTCGGACTGCTCGCATTCCTAACCATCGTTGGTATTCCATGGGGTAGAGCATGTTTTGTTATGGGTAACTTCTCATTCTTCCCATTTGGTCAGGAAGCGATTTCGCGTGATGAGCTAACCAATGAAATGGACATCGGCACGAGCCCGCTAGGTGTGATTGGTAACGTTATTTGGTTCTTATTTGCGGGGATCTGGTTGGCGATTGGTCACATCATGTCAGCAGTAGCGTGTTTCATTACTATTATAGGTATTCCGTTTGCGATTCAGCACCTTAAGCTCGCGGTTATCTCATTGGCGCCAATCGGTAAAACCGTTGTCGACAAGCGTGAAGCAGAAGCGGCACGAGTAAGAAACTACAAGGGTTAAGACTACAGTTTAAGCCTATATAGAACTGAAAAAGCACATCACATGATGTGCTTTTTTGTGCCTCGTTTTCTATCTAACGATGCCCCAATCTCACAAACACTCACTAGACATTGTTGAACAAGACTTCAAGCCTAAGGGTGATGTTGGCTTCTTCGGTGTGTTTCTCATGAGGTTCTCGTTCCCATTGATAACGAGGGATGAGTTCGTAGAACAGCCACTCTTTCCATACGTTTTGTCGGTAGGTAACCGAAACCTGAGCGTATTCGTAATGATTATGAGGCTCATCCGTTGCATTAATCGTGGCGCTATATTGAAGTGCTTGGTCTTGGGCAAGGTAGTGATACAAGGTTAGCCCTGTACCATAGTTCCAACCTTTAAGGTCGTCGTTATATCCTGCAAAGCTTGACCATCGAGCCAAGAAATCATCACTTAAAGAAAGATCAAAGTCGATGTCGGTGATCTCACCAGTCTCTTGTTTTTCTTGATATACACGTTGGGTCAGCCTGAATACTGCATCTGTGGTGAGCGGGTAGGTAAAACGATAGCGAGCCTCTATTCTTGGGCGTAATGTCGCTTTGATATTGAAACTACTGTAACCCTTGGCATAGGCGTCATAACGAAGGCCAAGTGCATTCTCTAACTCTTCAGAATCTTGTGGGAAGAAGTCTAAGAATTCTTCATCGCCAACAGACTCGTAGATTAGCTTAAGCCTTTTGCTGACAAAGGGTAAATGCAGGCGTGCGTTGAGCTTGGTGGAATAATCCACGTCACCGCCCTCAGAATAGATGAAATCATTATACCAACGTACAGAGGTTCCGGCTCTGGCGTCCTCGGTAATACGGTCATCCACAAAGAAGTTATCGAACCATATTGCGGGCTGACAAAACTTGCTGTTTAGGTAGTGGCAAGCTTTTTCGACGCGCGTGTCTTCTAACGGTTGGCTGTGACACTCATCCTGTTCCTCCGCGAAGGCAGAGTGGGAAACGAGCGATGCTAATAATGAGGAGTTAACTATCCAACGACTCAATGGAACCTGTTTGTCATTCTATGTATCAATAGTTTGACTATAACTAAGCAGTTATGACAATGCGACTTTTAAAGAGATTTATCTTAATCAGTGGCTATTCAAAACAGAGACTTGAATAACATATGGCAGGTAAAGAAAACGGGCTCAGTAGGTGAGCCCGTTTGTCGATAAGTTTATAAGTGACTTAATGGCAGATTACATTGCCGCTTCGAAGATCGCTGAGATCTCTTCGTGGGTCGCTTGTTTAGGATTAGTGAAACCACAAGCATCTTTCAGTGCGTTATCAGACAGCGTTGGGATGTCTTCTAGTTTCGCACCAAGTTGCGCGATACCTGTTGGGATGTTCACGTCGTTTGCAAGTTGAACAATCGCGTTGATCGCAGCTTCTGCGCCTTGTTCAGCTGTCATGCCTTCAACGTTAACGCCCATTGCTTTTGCAACATCACGTAGACGCTCAGGACAAACTTGCGCGTTGTAGCGTTGAACGTGTGGTAGCAAGATAGCATTACACACACCGTGTGGAAGATCGTAGAAGCCGCCTAGCTGATGCGCCATCGCATGAACATAACCTAGTGACGCGTTGTTGAACGCCATACCCGCCATGAACTGTGCGTAAGCCATTTGTTCACGTGCTTCAATGTCTTCGCCGTGCGCTACTGCCGTTCTTAGGTGAGCTTGTACAAGTTCAATGGCTTTAATCGCTACAGCGTCTGTAATTGGTGTCGCTGCGATAGAAACGTAAGCTTCGATTGCGTGTGTTAGCGCATCCATACCTGTTGCAGCAGTCAGTGATGCAGGCTTAGCAAGCATTAGTTCAGGATCGTTTACTGAAATAAGCGGTGTTGTGTGCTTATCAACGATAGCCATCTTAATGTGGCGCTCTTCATCAGTGATGATGCAGAAACGTGTCATTTCAGATGCAGTGCCAGCCGTGGTGTTGATAGCGATAAGAGGCATCATTGGCTTTTCAGATTGGTCTACGCCTTCGTAGTCTGCAATCTTGCCGCCGTTAGAAGCAACCAGAGCAATGCCTTTTGCACAGTCGTGTGGAGAACCGCCACCTAGAGAAACAACGAAATCACAATCGTTGTCAGTCAGCAATTCAAGACCATCGTTAACGTTCGTGATGGTTGGGTTTGGTTGAGTGCCATCGAATACAACTGCGTCTACGCCTCGCTGGCTAAGAAGGTCTTGTACCTGCTTAACTACACCAATTTGATTCAAGATCTTATCAGTTACGATCAGACCTTTTTTAAAGCCTTGAGACTGAATACTATCAGCAGCATCCTTCAGACAGCCAGTACCCATGAAGTTGATTGTAGGGATGTAAAATGCAGTAGACATTGGAAAACTCCGTTAATTATGATTTTTAATTTCCTACATGTTGTCGGCATTCAAGTGGTCGACCATTGATCTGGAACAACTTTGAATTCGAACTACCACTTTGTGGCTAGTCGTTGTGATAGGGCTCATATAGCAATCGTTTTCATGGTTTTTGGCTGTGTTGATTGTCAGTAATAGATCGCGATAAATCGACTAAATTAGAGACAGTATGGAGCTCTATAACAATGAAAAATAAGGTTTTTCATTGAAAACTCTTCTAGTTAGGCTGGTGTCGACGTTTTATCTGAGTCATCGCTGCATTCAATTTCAGGTTCTTGTGACTCTTCAGAATCAAGCGTGTCTTCTGACTCCTCGTCATAGTATTTGACAAGAAAAGGGGTAAGCATGACAGACGATGGTAAAAAGTGCTTCATAGTACCTCCCGGTACCTAAGTGTATTTATTGTATGGTATTGGTTTAATATGTGGCAAAATTTGCGATACATCATGACTTGTGGCTTGTTTTCTATAAATTATTAGAACTATATTCAGGCTCACAAAATTGGTAGTAGAATGAACATCTGGTCTTTGAGCCAATGAACAACTAAAGATAAACGCAGCTCAACAGCGTGATTAATAGGAAATAAAATGAAGTACGACTGGATATTCTTTGATGCAGATGAAACCTTGTTCCATTTTGATGCTTATCAGGGAATGAAGCTGATGTTTTCTCGTTTTGGTGTGGACTTCAACGAACAGGATTATTCCTTTTATCAAGAAGTTAACCTACCACTATGGGTAGACTATCAAGATGGTCGCATTACGGCTGATCAACTGAAACACACGCGCTTCGAAAGCTGGGCTGAGAAATTAGAGACAACAACCGCTGCTTTAAACAGTGCATTCTTAACAGCGATGGCGGATATCTGCTCTTTATTACCGGGTGCACAAGAGTTGATGGAGTCTTTAAAAGGCAAAGTGAACATGGGCATCATCACTAACGGTTTTACAGAGCTGCAGTCAATTCGTTTAGAGCGTACAGGAATGACGGATTACTTTGAGCACGTGATAATTTCTGAAGAGGTTGGGGTAGCCAAACCGGATGCACAAATTTTTGAATATGCCCATAAGCTGATCGGGTTACCATCTAAGCAACGAGTATTGATGGTCGGAGATAACCCACATTCCGATATTCTAGGCGGATTAGATTTTGGTATTGAAACCTGTTGGTTAAATAGTCAAGAAAAGGCAACGCCAGCCGGAATTAACCCTCATTATCAGGTTAAGTCTCTGGCTGACCTGCAAGCTCTTTTACTAGCATAATTGCTAATTGCTAATTGCTAATTGCTTTTAGATTTTTGAGTGAATGATTGATAGCCGAGTACAGTTATGTGCTCGGCTACTTATTTTTACTTACTGCAACTTATCGATAGTGGCGTTTAAGCCTACCTTTGCTTTAAGCTCGCTTTGATTACCCCATTACAATAAAAATAAGGAAGAGGCGTGCTGAAATCTCATCGCCATAGCTGCTACGGCATTGCTGCCATTTTACTTTGGAGCTGCTTAATCGCGCTGTCTCGTAGCGTATCAGAACAACTGGGCCCAATTGGTGGCGCCGCCAGTCTTTATACAGTGAGCTCACTGTTGTTGGTCTGTGTTATGGGGTTACCTAAGCTGTCGCGGTTTTCTAAGTCATACCTGTTGATTGGTGGTGCTCTGTTCGTTTGTTATGAGATCTTCTTAGCTCTGGCTTTAGGGATGGCAAACAACCGACATCAAGCCTTGGAAATGGCCGTTATCAACTACTTATGGCCTGCATTGACGGTGTTGTTCGCGGTATTGCTCAGCGATAAAAAGATTAACTGGTTGGTTTACCCAAGTATTTTCTTAGCCTTCTTTGGTGTGGCTTGGAGTATCAGTGGCGATCAGGGGCTTTCTGTTGATCAAATCGCTGCCAATATTGCCACCAACCCTAAAACCTATTCAATGGCGTTTTTCGGCGCGATTATTTGGGCGGTCTACTGTAATTACACTCAGAAAGTGGCGAAAGGACAGAATGCGATCGTGCTGTTCTTTATCGCGACTGCAATCACCTTGTGGATCAAATACGCATTGAGTAACGAAACCGGCATGGTGATGACAACCAGTGCTGCAATTGACTTAGTGTTAGCCGGTGTGTGTATGGGCGCAGGTTACGCACTTTGGAATACCGCGATACTTGGCGGCAATATGGTCTTCCTAGCGACCATGTCTTATTTCACGCCTATTTTTGCGACCTTACTGTCTTCTATGATTTTGGGTTTGTCACTGAGCATGACGTTTTGGCAAGGCGTTTGTATGGTGACGATTGGCTCTTTAGCTTGCTGGTGGGTAACCAGAGACAAAAAGCCGACGGTTACGGCGTCGGCTTCTAAAAAGGTTCAATCAGAGTCTTAGTTAACCAGAGGTTGATGGGTTAATTCTTGTTTTTTTTTAACTCTCGATTCTTAACTCGCGATATTGAGATTCAATTGGAGCTCATAAGGCATCTTCGATAAGCGTCGCTTAAGTTGGCGGCGCGTACGTTCAATATCATCGACCGCAATCGCTTGTTGGTCGTTGGTATGAATATCAACATTGATTCGTAATTCTGGACCAACCTTAGTCACACCCATCAGCTCCAAATCTTGCTCCGCTTCTTTGTCTACCGCGACAACGTTCTTATCTACCGCATCACAAATATCTTTGTTTGCCGACATCATAAGCAGTTCGCGCATCGCCTCACGTAACATGTCGAAAGGCACTTTGATGAAGTAGAAAGACATTAGCAACATCATCATTGGGTCGGCATACACTGCGTATTCTGCAAGCGGAGAAAAAGTAATTAACCAAGCCGCTACGAAACCCGCGGTTACCGCTACACTCAGTAGCGTATCCATTTGCCACTGTTTAGACTCAGCCTGAATCAGACCTGAAGAAATACGTTTACTCTTATTCGCGATGTACCACCAAGCGTAACCACAACCCAGTACGTTGAAAATACCAAACAGAGTTGCGATAGAAGCATCAACTTCACGGCCACCCGTCATTAGGGCACCAATCGCAGAGTAAAGTGAATAACCAACCACAAGAAGAATCACAACGGCTTTGATGGCAATAACAATCGGTTCGATAATTGCTCGACCAAACGGGAACTCAGTGTCCGAAGGGCGATTGATGTATTTCGAGGCAGCTAGTGACAATAAAGTTAACAGTAAGCTGATAAGAGAATAGACACCGTCAAATACTATGACCAGAGAGCCAACGAGAAGACCCAACACCAATCCGCCAATTGCGAAGCCTGATGCTAAAAGGGCTGAGAACAATAGTACTCGATTTTCGTTTTGGCTTTTCCTGTCACACATAATATTTTCCAGATGTTTTTGATAACTTCATTGTTCTAATAATGAGCTAACTTTACAAACTTTATCTGATGACGTTTATATGTATTATTTAAGTGAAATATATAAATGCTTTTAATTCAGTTGCTTAAGTTAAATTTAAGGTGTCAATAAAGTTGGCGTTGAGTGTTTTTTGGGATGGTGTGCAACTGAAATAGGATCGTTTATGATTAATAAAACACATCAGTCGCTGGGGTCTTATTGGTCTTCTAGATTTGACTGAGACTGCGACTGCGACTGCGATGGACAAGGAGTGAATCAATATGAAGTTTGACGATATCAGTGATAATGAGTTGTGGGCGATTGCTAACCCGATCATGGATAATCTGATGGATGGTTCAACTAAGGTTGATCATGAACAGCACTGTCGAGATTTTACTCAAAGGATGAAAGACATTGTTACGCCAGAATATTTAGAAAAGGTGTGTCACCATTATCAGCACAGTAATGGCTTTTTTGCTGAGCGTGAGCAAGTTGCTTTATTTAGACGTTCAGACTCCATCGCCTTTGTGTGGAAACAAGCTTACACCATCGCCAAAGGTGAGTTTGTCGCTGAAATGGTATTGGTTGAAGAAGACGGACGCTACTTAGTGGATCACGTGATGGTTTTCTAGAGCAAGACTTAAGTATGGAGTAAAAGTCGTCCGTCTAGAAATCAAACAAATAATCACTAAGCTGGTCGGCCAACCAATTCATTCCTGGGTGCTCTGCCATGCCAGCCGCGGTAAACATACAGTAGTCTTCTTGTGTTAAACCGTAGGTGTGTTTGATCACGGCAAGCTCTTGTTCACGCAGTAAATGGCGAATCAATGGCTCAGGCATTACGCCCCATGCTTCTTCACGTAGAATCGTATCCAACATAAAGTCGAAGCTAGAGAAGCCAATGTAACGACGCGAGAAGGGCTCAAGCTCAGGATTATCCTTTTCATTAAGATAAACCATGGTTGCTTGCATCGAATTTCTCAGTACTTCATCAGACACTCGTCGCATCGCACTCAAATCATGTCCTTTCTTACATACAGACATCATTCGAATCTTACCAAGCGGGTTGTAGATAATTCTTGGGTCATCGACACGTTCGTAATCGACGCCAAATGCGAAGTCGACTTGCTGAGTTTCAACCAAGTTAGCTAAGTCGCCGCTTGACGCGAGAACAAAGTTGAATGAGGTAGAAGGGTACTTGTTATTTAAGGCGTGAGATAAATCCTGCCACATTCCATCGGGTAGGGAGTCATCTCGTGCAATCCAAATTTCCGCGTTAAATTCGCCTGAAACATGCAAGCAGGTCTGTTTAATACGCGCTGCTGTCACCAACAAGCTTTCGCAATCTTTGTAAATGGCTTTGCCCGCTTCAGAAAGTTCAACGTGGTTTCCGCTGCGTACGAACAGCTCGACATCTAACTCTTTTTCCAAGGCTTTAATCGACATGCTGAGTTTGGTTCGGTTGCATTCTAGCTGGCGTGCAGCTTCAGACACTGATCCTAAATCAGCAACGGAACAAAAGGCTTGGACTTGAGAAAGGTTCATTTCATTTCCATATTGAGCGGGGGTCGGTGCATATTATCTGAATATTGTGCTGACTATCTTAGAAATAGTCCATCTTTGCATGATAACTCTATGACGAATTGACTAATTTGGTTTATTCTGGGGAAGTTCCGAACCTACAAGAAGTAAAGATGGAGGCCATGATGGCGAAACAATGGGACGAGTACGCCGTTGATTGGGATAAAGATCCCGCGACCGCAGTATTCGCACAGTCCGTATTTGACCAGTTAACACCGCTCGTTGATTTAAACGGAACCCGTGTCCTTGATTTTGGTTGTGGTACAGGACTACTCAGCCAGAAAATATCTCCTTTAGCAAAAGAGATCATCGCACTTGATATCTCTGAAGGGATGATTGAAGAGTTAGATAAGAAAGAGTTACCCAACGTTGAACCTGTTGTTGATCTTTTATCGCGCGGGCTTGCAGCGCAGCATCCAGCATTCAGAAACCAGTTTGACCTAGTGGTAGCCTCTTCGGTGTGTGGTTTTATCCCGAACCTACAAGACACAGTCAGTCTGATTTACACGCTGCTTGAAAACGACGGCACGTTTGTACACTGGGATTGGTACTTAGAGAACGACAGCGAAGACTACGGTGTAAGCCAACAGCGCTCAGAGAATGTATTGAGTGCAGCTGGCTTTGCAGTGGTTGAAGTATCAACGCCGTTCTCGATCAACACTCCACAAGGAGAGTTAAAGGTATTGATGGGTGTTGGACGCAAACAAGTGCTTCCTCATCTGTAATCCTGTGTATGCCTAGAGCTAGCCTCGGTAATGCTCATCTAAAATAACGAAACCCACATCAACGATCTTAAGGTCAGTTATGTGGGTTTTCTATTTTTAGTCGTTTGTGTTTCAAACAGGCGAGCCAGTGAGTGCTTTTAATATCTTTACTATCACTATCACTATCACTATCAACGCCAACACTGGCTTCTTTCTTCCCACTTCTTTCATAGATAAGCTAATTTCAGGCAATTAATAAATCACTCATTTCCATTTTGGAAATATAGTCTTGCATACATTTCATTAGTGGAAATGTAACAGTGAGATATAAAATAAGCCCATAATAATATTAAGGGTTTCATCATGAGCCACCAATCTGCTTCTCCACAACTTTCAGAGCAACAACAACGCTTTAGCAATATCATTTCAGATGCCCACCTGTCTCCAAAGCAGAAGTCGAGTTATCTTGCCTTAGAAGCTGAAGCAAGCTTGCCGTATATGCCGGTAAGCAACGAAGTAGAGCAAGCCCTACAACAAGGTGTGCTATGTGACATGTTTGAAGGGCATGCACCATTTAAGCCGCGCTATGTACTTCCAGACTATTCTAAATACTTACATCAAGGCTCAAAGTATTTAGAGCTTAGCGCGGCAACTAATTTCGATGAAGCATTGAACATGCTTACCATCCTTTACCACCATGTTCCGTCTGTGACATCAATTCCGGTATACCTAGGTCAGTTGGATGATGTACTGATGCCATTTATTGGCGACTTGACGGATGAGCAGGTATATCAAAAGCTTAAGCTGTTCTGGATTATGCTGGACCGCACATTGCCAGATGCCTTTATGCATGTGAATATCGGCCCGACCGACAACATTGTGTGCTGTACGATTTTGCGCGTAGACGCTGAACTGAAGCAGATCGCACCAAACCTAACCTTTATGTACGACCCTGATGTGACACCTGATGATCTACTTCGTCATGCGGCGAGCAACATCTGTGAATGCAGTAAACCACATATTGCAAACTATCCAGCGCATGCCGAGGCTTACGGCGATAAGCGTTTTGGTATTGTGAGCTGCTACAACTCTCTGCCGTTAGCGGGTGGTTCAAACACCTTGGTGCGTATGAACCTTAAGCAAGTGGCGTTGAAGTCTGAGGACAGTGCTGATTTCTTACAACAAGTATTGCCGAACTACAGTGGCATCATGGTTGAGTTGATGAACGTTCGAAGCCGCTTCTTGCATGAAGAGTCTAACTTCTTCGAAGGCTTCTTAACCAAAGAAGGTTTGATCGAAGAGGATCGCTTTGCGCCAATGTTTGGTATTTACGGCATGGCGGAAGCAGTCAACATCTTGTTGGAGAAAGAAGGTCAAGCAGGGCGTTATGGTCACGATGAACTGGCGAATCAGCTTGGTCATCGTATCTCTGAAAAGCTGGCTGAGATCGTTGAACGCTCTGAAGTGAAATATGGATTAGAAGGTAAAGCTCTGCTGCATGCTCAAGGCGGTATTAGCTTAGATGAAGATGTGACGCCGGGTGTCCGTATTCCTTATGGTACCGAACCGGATCCTGTCTCTTACGTTCGTGCAACCGCGGGTCACCATAAGTTCTACACCTCGGGCATCAGTGACATTCTGACCATCGACGAAACAGTGAAATCTAACCCTGAAGCGATGTTTAACCTGTGTAAAGGCGCGATTCAAGCGGGTTACCGAGAGTTCACGGCTAACGTTGCATCAAATGATTTGGTTCGTGTCACGGGTTACATGATTAAGCTATCTGACATTGCCAAATATGACGAGCAAGGCTCACGCACCAATACCACCTTTTTAGGTGCCGAAGCTGCGAAGAACACGGGCATATTAGAGCGTAAACCACGCGTGGCGAGTTTAGAGATGTCGCCGACATACGAATAGCTTTAACGTGTGTTATGCGTTTCGAATACGAACAATGTGAATTATGAAAATTTCTGATCTAACAACTCAAATGGCTAGGGTTAAAAATAATAAGACAGAAAAACAAGCGAAGGTCAGCCGTGTGCTGACCTTTTCTTGTGTTGATGGACCGGGAAATCGCCTAGTGCTGTTTCTACAAGGGTGCAATTTCGATTGTATAACCTGCCATAACCCACACACTATTAATCACTGTAACCATTGCGGAGACTGCATAAGTGGGTGTCCAAGCGGCGCATTAAGCTCTGTAGATGGTAAGGTGAAGTGGGATCCGGTCGCGTGTACCAACTGCGATCAGTGCGTCGATATTTGTGATCATAAGTCGAGCCCCAAAATCACCACGATGACGGTATCCGAGGTACTTGAACTGGTTAGGCATAATCAGTTCTTCCTGAGTGGTATCACCGTTTCAGGTGGTGAGGCGACCATGCAATTGCCGTTTATCATCGAGCTATTTCAAGCGATTAAAAGCGATCCGCAATTGGCACACTTAACGTGTTTTATTGACAGTAACGGCTCGTTGCCTCAACAAGGGTGGGAGCGAGTATTACCTTACCTTGATGGCGCGATGATTGACCTAAAATCATGGCAATCTGAAACACACCAATGGCTAGTAGGTAGAGGAAACCATCGAGTATTTGAAACCATTAACTACTTAGCAGATAAAGGAAAACTGCACGAAGTTAGGTTGCTACATATCCCAAATAAAAGCGATCTTGAGGACGAAATTGAACAAGTGGGGCGTTACTTGAAGACTCTACCAAGTGATATTCGAATTCGGCTGAATGCGTTTCAGCATCATGGTGTTATTGGCGACGCGTTAGATTGGCCGAAATGCACCGAAAAACAGATGCAGAGCTTTCACGATAAGCTCTACACCATAGTTCAAAGACCGATGCAAACTCCTGAGGTTTATACCTAGTCTTTAGATTTCTTAGGCGGTCAATCAGGCTTCTAAGAATGTTAACTTTCTAAAGATATTAAGTCTCTAAAAATATTAAGCTTCTAAAAACAGGTCACACAACCATTTGATCGCTTGATCATTCATGTTGGGTTTATTCCACACCAAGCTGTAAGCCACCTTACCGTAATCAAAAGGCAAGGGCTTGCTCACTAAGCCCTGAGCTTGTTTAGCATGCTCAGCCCACTGTTTAGAGCAAGTGAACAGGAAAGGTGTGTGGTGACACAACACAGCCGCAGCGCCGAAGTCCGCGACCGATATTGCCATCTCTCTTGGATGGTGGCATTGAACCAAGTTTTGTTCAAAGTAAGGCTGAGACAGTTCGTTATCTAAAATCCCAATGTGCTTGTAATCTAAGTAGCCTTCTACCGTCAGTTCTTGCTGAGCGAGAGGGTGGTGTGCGCCCATCAAACAAACCATTTCATCTGGAAGAATTGTTTCCCAAACCAGCTCTTTGTTATCGGTCGGCGGCTGAGATATATCATGAGGCAACAAGATCAAATTGACCTTGCCACTGAGTAAAGCATCGAAGCCGAGCTGTTGTTTCGAATAGATGTTGAGCTTCGCGCTTGGCGCGAGCTCAGTGGTAATTTTACTGATCTTAGAGGCAAATACTTCGAAGGTACTTTCACGCATCGAAAGTGAAAAACTGCCTTGGTACTCTTGAGGGGTAAAACTCTTTTGATGAAGCAGTCCATTCATGCTTGAAAGAATTGCGTGAACAGTGGGCGCTATCTTCAGAGCAAAGGGAGTCGGGATAAGCTTGGTACCATCTCGATAGAAAAGCTCATCATTCAGGATGTCACGCAACTGAGACAGGGTTTTGCTTACACTCGAAGGGCTGACACAGAGTTGCTCTGAGGTCTGAGTGACGCTGTGAGTGTTCAGCATAATATGCAGCGCAGTGAGGTGCTTAAGGCTCACCCTAGATAAGTGTAAGTAATCCATTTATGACTCACGCATTCAGGTTGGCTTGTGATTTTGCATGAACGACAAAACCGAACAAGCCAAATTGGATAAAGGTTATTTACGAGCTAGCTTATGGTGCGCTCTTGAAAAGTGGCCTGCGCAAAATGCGCCCACAATCGATAGTTCACCCGCTAAACACAGTACAGCACAAACTTCAGCGAGTGCTTGTGATTTACCGTTACCATGCAGCCCAAGTAAATCTAAACAGGCTTTTTGACTTGGCAAGCCGGTACCACCGCCGACAGTCCCAACCATTAAGTTAGGCAGTGTCACGCTAGCGTATAAACCGCCTTCTTTGTTGAGTTCCATACGCGTCATACCAATCGCTGACTCAGCGACACAGGCCGCGTCTTGGCCACAAGCGATATAGAGTGCCGCCAACGCATTCGCATAATGGGCATTGATACCGATAGTACCACTCAAAGCGCCACCGACTGTGGTCATTTGGCCAAACTGGACCATCTTCTCTGGTGTCGTGTGTAGGTACTTCGCGACAAGCTCTGCAGGGATATTAACCTCAGCAGTTACCTTTTTGCCACGAACGCTGCGCAAGGTTTGGGTATTGGCTTTCTTATCGCCTGACAAGTTGCCATCAAGGAAAGCGTGGTCAGGCTTAACTGGCGTATTTTCGATGATGTACTCAAACACGGCATTGGTTGCGATGGTCACCATATTCTGACCAGAAGCGTCTCCGGTTAGAAATTCGAACACCAAGTAAACATGGTTACCTTCGATGTTGATATTAATGTCGGTCAGCTTGCCGTGTGATGTTGTTGATTCTGCCAAGATCTTGAACTGGTCATACTGAGTCACAGCCCAAGCCACAAACTGTCCGGCTTCAACTAATCCTTGAAATGCAAAGCCAGGAGTACGTGTTACGCCTTCATTGAGCAACATAGCACTTGCGCCACCACAAGCCGTAATCAGCTTAGAACCACGGTTATAAGACGCGACAAGCGCAGCTTCTGTGGTCGCGAGTGGTACGAGGTAATCGCCCGTAGCAAATAGGCCATTGACTCTTAAAGGGCCAGATATTCCCACAGGGACTTTAACGGTGCCAATAAAGTGCTCAATGTTTTTCTCATAAGCTTGGAACTGACTTTGTGTATGAGGGTCGAGCAGTTCTTGCTGTGAATCTGCATTATCGAGCGCTGTCCAGCGACGTGTGAGATTCTTTTCTGTCAGGTAGGGGCTAGGTGTCAGCTTATTTACTGGCTTTTCAAAATGAGGCTGAAGCTTTTTTTCTAATTCGTCTGCGGAGATGTCGCCTCCTAAAATAGAAACATAGTCACGGCGATGCAGATTTAGTTTTGGCATAAATAGTATGAAGTAAAGTTTGTGCAGCAAATTGGTTTGCGCTGATTCTACCGAGTAATAAACCAGAAACAAGCGCCTGATATAATGAGTTACAGTTTGTGTGGTTGTTGAAGCAAAAAGCAGCGAAGTTTCGCGAAATATAGGCTGTATTTGAGCGAAATTTAGATATGAATGTCGAGAAGGCTACCGATGGCTTCGTTTTGACGATCAACCACACTTGCACCAACGCGGTTATAACTTGCGCTTTGTGTCAGTTTAATCAAGGAATCGGTTGAAGATGAAGCAGGTTCAGGTTCTTTGTCTTTAAAGGAAATGGCTTGTTCAGGCTCTATTTGATTAAAGCTGAGATCGCTAGCTTCGAAAGTGTCGTCGGATTCTAGAGCGTGTTTGGAGGCTTGGTTGAGCTCGATTGCGGCTTCTTCAGCCATGTTGGTGGATTGCTGAATAATGGCGTAACCAGATTGAATACCAGATATCGACATATCAGAACCTTTTATTGACATATGGAATGAGTCTAGGCGGACGATATTTTGAGCGCAATGGTGAACAGATGAAATTTACGGTGAAAATGTGAACTTAAGCTAAAATAGTGATGTCTGTCTATTAACTGAACAGGTCATTTAGCGCGTTTAATTCTTCATCAGTAAGCAAAGAAGGCTTCTCTGTTTCGAGGTTGCCGTCGATCTCACTCTGAAGTGCTTTTAATTGTTGTGGGCTAAGAAGCTGTATTTGCTGCTTAAATGCTTCAAATTGCTGTGTATTCATAGTGTGACCTTTGTTCAAATCCATATGCTCTTTAGAGCATAGCCTACTGATTCAGGAAATCAAACAAGATTAAGTGAATTTTAAATGATGTTTGAAGTTTCTTGAAACTAAGACAATTATAAATTCCTGTGGTCGTTTTTTGTCCGAGAAATGTTAGGCAAAGTTAAGGCTTGGTCAATCAAAGTCAGAAAATTCCTACAATGTAAAAACGCCTTCAACCCTTGTGGCACAAGGGTAGGTAAGTAATTTCTCTACCCAATTAGGGGTATGGGTAAAGCAATGTATAAATATTTGTGATGATCAAAAGATAAGCAATTGGCGTTATCTTTTTGTTTTTACGGTATTTTGTTTGTTGCTCAAGAAGCTTCTGTTTCAAACGACTTGTCGATCTTAACCTTAACTGCAAACTTGGTCGCTAAGGTATGCAGTTCTGGAAGCATTCGATAGATCAAATGGAGCTGTTGTAGAACCATTTTGACAGAATTCTCATCTTCTTCTCGCCATTCACTCAAACGTTTATCCAGCTCCGGGTCATAAGCGTTTTTCACTTCACAATGCTCTTTATGAGAATAGAGTTGATCATTTAGAGCGTCGAGATGCTGGTGGATTACTCTGTGCGCATCTAGCACCAGTTTGTGTGTCGCTTCATCATCAATACGCGTTCTGTGAGCACCCAGAGCCGAGATATAGCTAAGTAGAGCATGATTGAGTGTTAAGAATCGGAAGCTCTCATCTTCAGAGGTGCGGTACTTACCCGGTTCAACCAACATGCTACTGATCGCGGCAGTCAGGTTTGCATCATTATTATGCGCACTACGTCGAGCGATACGATAGTTTAGGCTATCTTTCTTACCGACACGGTATTGGCCGATGATCTGAGCGAGATAGTTCTTGTTGGAATCGAGCGCATCCGCCATCACTTTGTGCAGTCGCTTCGATTGCCAATCAGGCAACACATAAATGACAGCAAGCACGGCGAGAGCACAACCAATAAAGGTATCCGCTAACCTTGGCAATACTACAGCGTAGCCTTCACCTAATTGGTTAAAGCAGAAGAGCACAAGCAGTGTGATAAAGCCGGTCGCAAACCCGTAATTATTGATTCGAAACGCAAAGAACATCACGCCACTGATCACAATGAACACCAATTGGCTCTCTTGCGACGGGAAGAAGGTCAGTAAAGGTACTCCGATCAACAAGCCTGCGACCGTGCCAATGACACGTGCCGTCAGTTTTTGACGGGTTGCACTGTAGTTTGGCTGACACACAAACAGCGTTGTCAGTAGAATCCAGTAACCTCTTTCAATATCAAACCCTTGGATAATCCCATAGCCCAGCGTCAGAGTGATCGCCATACGAATCGCGTGGCGGAATAGCATAGAATCGGTGTGCAAGTTAGCTTTGATCTTGTGCCACATTGCCGTCAAAGTATGAGGGTTGGTATCGTCCAATACACCTTCTTCAATCTTCTCTGCATCTGGGTTGCTGATATTCGAGAGCTGTTTTTCAACGGTTGCTAGGTTATTGAATAAGTAATCCAACTGATTCAGCAGTGATTTCCATTCAGGGTTGTTCTGTTGGTGCAGGTGATTGAGCGATGACATCAGCTCATCAAGTGCCAATACAGACTTGTCACCATGCTGGTATTCAGCGCCAACTTTCAACGAGCTCGCCACTTCTTTACACGCAGTGGCCTGCGCTTCCAGTAGATACTTAAATCTAAACAACACGTCAGAGCGCTCAAAGTGTTTTGCTAGCTCTTGATAGCGATAGTGGCTAGAGCTGACGCGTTCATGAATATCTTGTGCGATGAAGTAGGTGTTAAGAAATCGGTCACTAGGGCCGTCAATGTGTCCGCGCTTAGAGCGATTAAGCAGCGTCGCTTTACACATGTTGAGTGCGTTAACGGTACTCGCGTTGAGTTTGGCTTCAATGATTCGGTGTGGCTGGGGAATCAAGTCAGAAACGGGGTAGAAGAGTTCCGCTTTTGAATCGATGTAGTTACCGATTTGATCGAATACCGTGGCTAAGTTTTGCTGCACGGGTTGCATTGGCCACACTATCTGCCAAATCATCGACATGAAGTAGTACCAAGCGGCGCCAGTTAACAGTAGAAGCGGTTGAAACCAAAGGTTGGTGCTCTCGTGTGCACCAAGCATGGTATAGATGGCAACCAAGAGAGAACCAAACGCGATACTCGCGTATTTAGGGCCAATTGCCCCGAGAATGATAAAAGAGAAGGTTGAAACAAAAAGCCCGATCGCGAACAGCCAAGGCGTATCGAAGAGAAGCTCAATAGAGAAAGCCGCAACGGCGAAACAGATAAAGGTCAGCGTGAGTGCTTTCAAGCGCCCGGTAAAGCTGTCATCACTTTCCGCAAGAGCCGCAGCAATAACGCCTAAGATCAAAGGCGTGATCAGTGTGTTTTGTCCATAATACCAAGCAGGCACCACCACGCCGAGCAGAGTGATGAGAATTAATACGCTGTAATTTATGGTTTTATTCGCCCAATAGAGGCGTAATTTGGCTGAAAAGTCCACAGTCGCTCACTTGACACACTAAAAACCATAATCCTAACAGAAATCAAGCACAAGAATTTGATACTTATCCATAATTGCCCGTAGGTGGTCATGAAAGCGTCGATAAGATATGAGATATTATTAATTCTCATTGCATCATGATATAAATTCAATATTCCCAATTAAGAGCACACTCCAATGCAGCTAAGCGCTAACAAGACTGCACAGTTTTTTATTCAAAATGAATATCATCAGGTTGAACTTGATGGTCCACGCTTGCTGTTATCTTCAGTAGGCAGTGAAGAGCGTATCCCATTTACTATTTGGAGTGGCAAGATCGCGATAAAGCGCGGATTGTTCTGGGGATCGCTACAATTTTTTGCTAATCAACAAGATGGAACACAGCGCAGTTGGTTAGTACAAGGCTTACCTTGGGATCAATGCCGTCAATTTGCACGCGCGTCAGTTAGTGCTTATCAGAAGTGGCACGACACTCAATGTGAACAATTGGCTGAACACGTACCTCAGTGGGAAGCTGAATTAACACGTCTTGAGCAATTACCAGCCTTTCTACCGCATTCTAAGGTCAACACTTGGGTTGATATGGTCAACTCAGGCTTAGAGAGTATGACAATGACGCTAGAAGAGGCCGCACAACGCATGCCAAACCGCATCGCAAGAATGCAGCCATGGTTATCTGAAACGGAAATCAAGCAAGCTGAAAGAAACCAGCAATGGCTAGAGACCGAGCGAAAAAACTGGGAAGTGTTGTTTGCGCAATGTGAGTCGTCACCACTGAACTTATCGCAGCAATATGCGGTGTTGATGAATGATGATCACAACCTTATTTTAGCGGGTGCAGGCTCGGGTAAAACCAGTGTTCTAACGGCTCGCGTCGCGTATTTACTGCAAAGCCATCAAGCTCAAGCTGAAGAGTTGCTATTGCTCGCTTTTGGTCGTGAAGCGGCAGAAGAGATGAAGCAACGTCTCGACAGCAAAATTGGTTTATCAGCAGAGAAGGTGCAAGTCAGCACTTTCCACCAGTTGGGTTTAAAGATACTGAATCAAGTTGAACCCGAACGTGTGGTTATTTCTCCTTTAGCGCTCGATGACAACCAACGCCAAGCATGGTGCATTGATTGGTTGAAGAAGCACTGGATGACACCGACCAACTTTAAACGTTGGCAAAAGCATTTGTCTAAATGGCCAATCGCTTATTTAACCGGTGACGATGAGCTTGGTAGCCACGTTTCAAACCTCAAATTGATCGGTTGGCTTGAAAAGCAGCTAGAACAGTTGAATGCGTCGGGTTTAACCAAAAAAGAAGTACAGCAACAGCTGATTGATCACCGAGACTATGCGCGCCTCAACAGCGAGCTTTCACTGTGTTGGCCATGTGTAACCGCGTGGCAAAAGGAGCTGAAAGAACAGAATCATATCGACTTCTCAATCATGATCAGCCGAGCGACTCAGTATGTCGAGAAGGGCAAGTTTATCTCACCTTGGAAGTTCATCATGATCGATGAATACCAAGATATCTCACCTGATCGTCTTGCCTTGGTTGAAGCACTGTGTAATCAGTCTAAAGCCGAGCATCAAGCCTCTATTTTTGCAGTAGGCGATGACTGGCAGTCGATTTACCAGTTTGCAGGTGCGGATGTGGATTTGACCACGGGCTTTAAGGATCGTTTTGAAAGTTCGACCATTCATCACCTAGATACGACTTACCGCTTTAACAATCAGTTAGGTGCGGTGGCTAATCGCTTTGTACAAGAAAACCCAATTCAGATTCCGAAAGAACTGAACAGCTTCAAGCAACAGAAGCAGAAGGCGGTGTACAGTGCGCCAAGTAAAGAAGTTGAGAAGATTCTTGATCAACTGAACCGTCAATCCAAAGGCAAAACCAATAAATTGGTGCTGCTACTTGGACGTAATCATTACCACAAGCCAGAGTTGTTGGAAGACTGGAAGAAGATCTTCACTTCCATTGATATCAAGTTCATGACTTGCCACGGCAGTAAAGGTAAAGAGGCGGACTTTGTCATTATTCTTTGTGTTGACGAAGGACAGTTCCCGACCAAGAAGAAACAGCTGCATATTGATGGCGCATTGACTGAATCATCAGACGCGTTCCCTTATGCTGAAGAGCGTCGTTTATTCTATGTAGCAATGACGCGGGCAAAAGAGAAAGTATGGATCACGCACAGTGGCGACGGCTCTGGCTTTGTGCAGGAGCTGCATGGTTCTGATTACCCAGTTGTTCGTAAAAAGTGATGTTACTTGACTTGATTGTCTAAGATTAGATCTTCAATCCCTGCCCTAATATCACAAGGCAGACGCATAAAGCATAAGGAATTTGCTATGGAACACGGCTCTATTAACTACATTGAATTTGCTGCGAAAGACATCGCCGCAACTAAGGCATTTTTCAGTCAAGTGTTTGGTTGGAGCTTTGAAGACTATGGCCCTGAGTATTCTGCGTTTGAAGGCAAAGGCTTAATGGGCGGCTTCTATTTGGCGGATCTGGCGTCGAATACGGATAATGGCGCGGCGCTGATGGTTTTTTATAGCCAAGATCTTGAGCAAACCGAGCGCGATGTAATTGATGCTGGTGGTCAGATAAACCGTGAGATCTTTAGCTTTCCCGGCGGCAGACGTTTCCATTTCAGAGAGCCAAGTGGCAACGAGATGGCAGTGTGGAGCGATAAATAGAGAGACTCTCGCACTGTTTTATGATTGAACTGTTTAATGTCTGAAAACGAGACATAAAAAAGCCTGCGATAAAATGCAGGCTTTTTAGTCTGTTCAGTAGAGAGCACATTTAACGTGCGATTACGTGCGCTCAGCTAGGTACGCTTCGTAGTCTGGGATCTCGATGATTACTTCTTCTTCAAGCAGTGAAGAGTTAAACAAGAAATTAGCGGTAGCGCGGTTAGTGGCCACAGGAATGTTCCAAACACTTGCGATACGAAGCAGTGCTTTTACGTCTGGGTCATGTGGCACAGCATTAAGTGGATCCCAGAAGAAAATCAGCATATCGATCTTGCCTTCAGAGATAAGCGCGCCAAGTTGTTGGTCACCGCCCATAGGGCCGCTGATCATGCTCTTGATTGCTAAGCCTGTCTCTTTACTGAGTAGAGAACCAGTCGTGCCCGTTGCGTAAAGGAAGTGCTTTTGTAGTTTTTCTTTGTTCTCTTTGACCCATCTTAGTAGCTCAGGTTTGAAGTGGTCATGAGCGACCAAAGCGATATGCTTATGTGTTGGCATAGTGCGCGTCGTTTTTTGCATGAATGTTCCCTAAATTGTTGTTTCGTTTTTATTGTTTTGAGTTCTTCAGCCAATATAGCACTAAGGATTCACACTGAATACCGGACGAAACTCAGAAGGTGACAATGAGTCGGCGATAATTTGATCTTTGAGAGTTGCAGGTGTCAGCGCTTCGATAATCGGTGCGCTGTGTTGCTCGTAAGGTTGACCGCGTAAGTAACTCGTGGCTTGTTTTACCGACAAGCGACCTTGCTCAACCATTTTATCGGTTGGCGCAAAAAGTACCTTGTTACGAAGTAAACCACGGTAGGTTCCGTGACTTAAGTAACTCGAAATTAACCCAATCTCTTCGGTTTTATCGGCCGCTCGTAGCTCACTGATCGCTGCTTCAATCGCGACGGCACTTCCGACTATATATTGGATATCCGGCTCCTCGATCACCTGTTGTACTAGGTTTCTTTGCAGTTCTTTATCGTTATCTGCCCAATAGCTGATCGCGATTTTGATATCACTCGACTTGATCGCATCATAAAACCCCAGTGCCACAGGCTTAGTGCCGCCACTTGCTTGTGGACCAAGTAACAGGGCGATAGGTGTTTCGCCTGATCCTTTCGGGTGTCGTTTCGACAAAAAATCTCCGACTTGGTATCCCATTTGGTACCAATCGACACCGACCGTACCTTTTAATACCTTCTGTTGTTCTTCATTGACGGTTAACTCATTTACCGTAGCAAACACAGGCGTCGAGCCAACCCAATCGCTGAGATTGTCATGATACGCATCGGGTGAAACCGTACCTAAAATAATGGCATCGGCTCCCCATTGCGTGCAAAGCACCAGTTGCGAGGCTTGTTTGGCCACGTTGGGGTAACCGCCAGCTTCCAATACTCTTAGCTCAACTTGCTGCTTTTCTGCTTCAGAGATCATTCCATAGTTTACCGACAACCAATAAGAGTCTTTGAGGTGCGGATAAATGGCACAGATTTTCTCTTTTTGTGATGTGGCATTGGCGGGCTTTATTGGGCTCAAAGGCTCACTAGCACCTGCGACAGTAGTTACTGAGGCCAGTAGTGAGAGAAGAATTATTGAAGCGAAAGGTCTAGATAGCATGAATTGCCGTTTTGTTGGTTTTAGATAAGAAACACTGCAAAATATAGCGTATTCTGCATGGGTAAAGAAGAACGTTTTAAGGTTTAGAGTTTATGTTGTTAGCTTCAGCGAGTATTGGACGCAAGCTGCTGGCCTCATTCTTAGTGATGGCACTGTTGGTTCTATTGTCTGCATTGATCGGTGTTTCTGGTTTTAGCTTTGTAGCCAAAACGGAAAGAAACGTCGTTGATTCGGCGCTTCCTGCCATGATCGAAGCTCGTCAGGTTTCTGAGTTGAGTAACCGTATTATTTCGTCAGTACAAACACTTTCTAATGCGAGAAACGAGGCCGAAAGAAAAGAGGCTGGCACCGTACTGTTTGACCAACTTGAGTCGCTTCTTCAACATATCAAAGAGCTTGGTGTCGACAGTTTCGATTCTCAGCTCCTCAATAAACTCGAAAACAATGTTCAAAGCGTTATTAACACACTGGCTGAGTTGGGTGTGTCGGTTGAGCGTAAGCTTTGGTTAAGCAAAGAGTTGTCGTCTCGTGTCGAAGAGATGCGCCTATTGGCCGAAGAGCTAGAGCAGTTGACGCGAACCCAAGTTTTGAACACGGCTACCATTGCGGTTGCTAACGTCACGCATATCTATGACCTGCTAGAAACCAAAGAAACGGATAAAGCCTACCAAGCCTTAGATGCGCTTGTAGAGGTTGACCTTGATTTGTCTGAGCGCCTACACGAATTGCATTTGCTGGCGTTCAAAATGCTTAACCAAATTGAAGAAACGCAAACCGTTACCAACGTAGAGCGTATTCATCAAATCCAATCAGAATTTGAATCCAACCTAAGAATCATGGCGCGCCGCGTTAAAGCGGTCGAAGATCCTACTCGTTCAGCGCAGATGTCTCAGCTTCTAGAAGAGCTCAGAAAACGCCAAGTCGTGTTCGATATTTCATTAGAACAATATGAGAACACCAAAAAGTCAGAGTTTCTGATGCAAAATACGTTGGAGCTGTTCTCTCAGCTGAATACAACGGTTAACCAACTGGTTGATGATTCAAACCGCAGTACCAAAAAAGCGGTTGATGAGCTGACCAGCACGTTGAATTTGGCTCAATGGTCACTGTCTGTGATTTCGGTTATTGGTTTGGTTATCGTTGCATTTATCGTGTGGCGAGTGGTGTATATCTCGGTTGTTAAACGTCTTACTGAATACTCATCGGCCTTGATGTCTATCGCACAAGGTCGCCTGAATATTGATATCTCGGTAAAGGGTAATGATGAGCTGGCTCATATGGGCGAGGCGATCATCACTGCCAGAAACACCGCGCAGGCGCTACAAGTGGTTGCGGTGGGTGAAGCAAAGGCGAAACGCGAACTTGAAGAGCACAAAGAACACTTAGAAGAGTTGGTCACAGACCGAACCTACCAGCTGCAAAAGACCAATGAGAAGCTGAACATCGAGGTAGGGAACCACGCTAAGGCTCGTAACGCCGCAGAACAAGCAAGCCGCGCAAAATCCGCTTTCCTTGCGACGATGAGTCATGAAATACGAACGCCGATGAACGGTGTATTAGGTACTGCAAGATTGCTCAAAGATACCGGGTTAGACCCGCTGCAATCCGGCTATGCAGACATCATTAACCGCAGCGGTAAGAACCTACTCGCGATTTTGAATGACGTGTTGGATTACTCAAAGATTGAAGCAGGGCATTTAGAAATCCGCACTGCTTCGTTTGATCTTCATCAGATGGTTCAAGATACCTACCAATTGATGGAAGGGCGTGCCGCTGAGAAGAAGCTGAACTTTGATTTCCATATTGAAAGTGATGTGCAACGCTATTGGCGTGGTGACGTAACGCGAATCAGCCAAATCTTGAATAATTTGGTCGGTAACGCGATTAAGTTTACGGAAAGTGGCTCGGTCGATATCTTTATCAGCTTAGATATCGAAGATGAAAATCGAGTGATGTTTGAAGTGTCAGATACAGGTGTCGGTATTGATGCTAGCGAACAAGCTTGTCTGTTTGATGCCTTTACCCAAACCGATAGCGGTCGCAACAAAACCGGCGGCACAGGGCTTGGATTAGCGATCAGTAAAAGCATCATGTTGGCAATGAACGGGGATATTGGCGTTCATTCTGAAGAAGGCGAGGGTAGCCAGTTTTGGTTCTCACTGCCACTTGAAGCCGGTGAGAAGATAGAAACGAAAGTACCGGTCATTGAAGCGTGTATTCGAGCTAAAGTACTTCTGATTGAAGATAACCCCGTAAACTGCATCGTTGCTGAAGGCTTCTTGCATAACTTGGGGCACGAGGTTGTGATTGCGACAACCGGACAAGAAGCGAGAGCCATATTCAGTGAGCAAGAGTTCGATATTGCGCTGGTGGACATTAACTTACCCGACTGCGATGGCGTCGAGTTAATTCAACAACTCAAAGACGATGCGCTTCAGCATAAAAGTGAAGAAGACGTAATTCGAAAAGTACCCCCAATGATCGCAGTATCGGCTCATGTGTTTAACGAAGAAGTGGAAAGCTATTTGTCGTCTGGCTTTGATGGATTCTTACCTAAGCCGTTAGAGAAGGAAGCATTATCGGAATTGATTGTTGAGCAGTTGGACGGTCACACGCTGTTGCTGCCTCAGCCGGATCCGTCAGATGCTGTTTGCTGTCAGCTAAACTCTAAACCTCAGGAAACCGAGCTAGACTTATCAGCATTGGCATTTGCAAGCTCGACACAACGAGCAAACCAAGACGCGGAACATAATCAAGGAGAACCGATTGTGCAGATGATTAACCCTAAGATTATCAAAGACGACTTGGCCATTCTCGGTCGAGAAAAAATAGTGCAGATTGTTGGGTTGTTTGACCAAAGCAGCCAAGTCACTCTCGATGAACTGATTGTGGCAAGTGCCGCTGACAACGCTCGTGAAATTAAGTCTTTAGCTCATAAACTGAAAGGGTCTGCCGGCAGCCTAGGATTATCTGCACTGTTTGCTTTATGCCAGAGCATTGAAGCGAGCGAGGATCCATTACTTCAATATCGCGATAATGCAGACTCATTACCTGAATTGGTGAAAGACTCGTTAGCAGCGCTCCGAGAGCAACTATAGAGTGGCTATTGGGCGGAAAGCCCCAAAATAAGAACAGAAAACAAAAAGCAGGCTATTTCTCCGTTTTAATATGAAGAAGTGACCTGCTTTTTTATTGTCGAATAAGAATCTAAGTAAGGCTTTCAAGGAACGGCTCTAAGCCATCTTGATATGTCCAGCAGCTTTGATCTTAACGTGAACCATATTGCCTTGTAGGTAGCTTAATGGAATCTCGCTGCGTTCAATGATCGCGACATTATCGCTGCATGCGCCAGCTTCAATCGCCAGTTGCTTTGATTGTGCTTCCAAGCCCTTTAAGGTCTCTTCACGTGATGCTGGGTCAATCGGTACGATCTTATCGAATTGACCTGATATTTCACCCAACGCAACACCAATCGCATTAGCCACTTCAAAGTGCTCAGGACGAACCACTTGGCTCACACCTTCAAAATGATCTGGGAATAGGGCACTACCACCACCAACCATGATTACGGGTACACTCGCCGCAGAGGTCTTCATCTTATCGATGCCTTCTTCAACATCCGTGACCATTTGTTGATAAATCTTGCTTGCTTGTTCGGCTGAAACACCAATCTCATCACTCAGTTGATGTTCTGCCTGCCACTGCATTTGTCCTGTTTTGAGTGCAATATCGGTGAGCGTAAGTTCATCACCACCAAAGCTACGCGCCGTTTGCGTCAAGGTATGGCCAACACTTTCTGGGCCTAGCTCTATACGCTGCTGTTCAAAGCGAACCTTGGTACCACCACCAATGGCTAACGCCAAAATATCAGGCATACGGAAGTTGGTTCTCACTTCACCGATTTCTACTGCTAAGCTCGATTCTCTTGGGTAGCCGTGAGTCAGTACGCCGATATCAGACGTAGTGCCGCCCACATCGACCACAATCGCGTCTTTTAACTTAGTTAAGTGACTCGCTCCACGAATCGAGTTTGTTGGCCCACAAGCCACGGTAAGAATCGGGTACATCAATGCGAACTGCTGTGACATCAGTGTTCCGTCGTTCTGACCGAAATAAGGCGTGGTGTGGATTTCATGATTGATGAGTGCACTGCAAAAGCCGTCAACGAATCGTTTTGCTGTCCCTTGCAGAGCCGCATTGAGGATAGTGGCGTTCTCACGCTCTAAAAGCCCTAAACTGCCCACTTTATGGGATAACGATAGGTTCACGCCCGGAAGTTCTTGTTGAATCCATTCTGCTGCTTGAAGCTCCTGGTCGCCGTTGACGGGAGAGAACACTCCGCAGATAGCAATGGAATCCACTTGGCCTTTCATTTTCTGGCAAAGCTCGCGGATCTCAGACTCTTGAATGTCGGCAATCAACTGGCCGTCGTATTCATAGCCGCCGTGAGCTTGGTAGAAGTGTTCACCAAGCAAGTTTTGCCACGCTTTGCTCCAACCACAAAGGGGCGGGACGCTATCACCACTTGGAAGCGCTAAACGAATCATCCCGACTCTATCTAAGCCTTTTCGTTCAACGATTGCGTTGGTGCATTGAGTCGTGCCAAGCATCGCATGTTTCACTTGCTGACCATCAATGTTTGCTTGGCTTAATAGCGCAGCAATCGCGTTATCAATACCTGTTGAAATGTCATGTGTGGTTGCGGTTTTTACTTTGGCAATCACATTCAAGTCTGCGTCGAGCAGCACACCGTCGGTATTGGTGCCACCTACGTCAATGCCCAAACGGCAGTAATCAAGCGTAATGTTTGTCATGCTACTACCTCTTCAATGTAGACTTTAGTTGTTCAATGGTTTGATACTCGACGGTGTAGCCAAAGTAACCCGGGCCCGCGACTTCAATACCTTTGTCAGTGCGCCATTTGGGGTCGCAAGGGTAAGCGATAAGGTCGATGCGCAGCCCGTAACGAAGTTGTTCGGTTGTGATTGGCTTACCCGTTTCATGATCCAAGATCGAAATAAGATCCGGTGTTGATGCCAGCAGGTTATCTTGGCTCATGTCTGCGCGGCTTGTACCTTTGTGCGCGAGAAGCAATTCGTTTTGGAACTGCACAAACACGTTATCGACGCCGGTATCTTCAAACTGAGCCAGCTTTTCAATCACGACACCACCTGTTGCAAAACCACCATCGGTTTCACGTTGAATATCAACAATCTTGCCACTGATGATGGTATGGCCGCCGACAATGTCTAATACGGCCTGTGTGCCACTTTTATTGTTGTCGTTCGCCAGTCTAATCGCTTCACCAATCTTCATTGCTTGGGTCAGTGTCGCAGGCAGTGCACTGCGTTTTAGGTTCTTACCGTTCATTGGGTAATCGCACATTGCTGCAGAGCCACCCATCTGTTCGGTAATCGGCCTCGCAAACTTTTCAGACCAAATACCGTCAATCGGATAAAGCGTGACGACATTGCCACGCTCATCGGCCAATGTGTTCGGTGCCGAAGGGAGACCATCAAGAAAGAAGGTCACCATCTGAGCTTCTGGGAACGCACGTCCCATCGCATCACAATCGATCACAGGAATGTTCTTTTGTGCTGCAACGAGAATTGGAATCAATGAATTGAAGCCGCCTACTTCGATAGGAAACGTTGCCGCTACTTCAGTGCCGAGCGCTTTTTCCATCGCTTCGAAAGCAATCAACATTTGATCTTTCGAATTGAGTTTCTCTACTGCGACTGTTGGTGCGCCAATCATTGAAGAGGGCACTGTCATCCAATCGTCTTGCACGTCTTCTAAAGGAATCATGCGTACAGGGTGCTTTGCCGTTGCAATGGCTACTTTCGCCATCAAGGCACCGCTGTATGGGTCACCGCCGCCGCCAGTACCTAATACCGTCGCACCCAGCGCGATATCATCAATCATTTGTTCAGTAATAATCACAACTACTATTCCTTATCACTTGAAGGAGAAAGCTTCATTAGGGCGAGGTAAATCACACCAGCGGCAAGAATGCCGTCTAACGCCGAGATGCTGGTTAACGAAAATAGGTCGAAAAACTCTGGCGCGGTACAAGCGCTGAATGCAGTACCAAATGCCCAAGAAGTCAAGCCTTTAAACATCCAAGCGGGAGCTTGCTGAATGTTCTCAAAGCGCATTTTTGTTGAATCTAAAATATAATATTGAACGATGTAGACCCCCGCAGCTGGCGCGATGGTTACGCTGAGGAGCATTAAGAAATCGGTAAACTTGTTCACCATGCCGAGCTGAGCAATGCCAATACCGGCGATGGTCATGATTACCACCAATACAGGGCGAGGAATCTTAGGCAGAACCATCGACATGCATAAGCCGCCAGAGGTCAGGTTGCTACTATTGGTAGTCCATTGAGCAAACACCAGTACGATAATGGCAGCCATTCCTAAACCTAGGGTGAAGAAGACTTCTACTAGGTCATCGGTGCCGGTCATTTTGGTCAGGATCAACGCGATAAGAATGATGGCACTGTTACCGACGAGGAAACCGATACCCGCTCCTAAAATCGCATCACGGCGTGTTTTGGCGTAGCGAGCAATATCAGGTGCAGCAACCGCAGCTAGAATCCAGATAGACATAACAAAAGAGATGGCTTGGCCAAGCGTCAAAGGATCTTCAATCGATGGCGCTGCGCCACCTTGATAATCAGCAGCCATAAACAAACCGATGGTAATCAACGTCACCATCAATGGAACAGAATAGGTACTGAGTTTGCCTAAAGCACGAACGCCATAGATAGCCGTCATCATCATTAACACACTGCCGCCAATAAGAGCGGTGAGGTGTGAAATTATGATGTCGTATTTCGCCAGTGCATCGACCATGATGAAAGCGAAGAAATCAGCCTGGAATGCGAACCAGCCGACTAATGAGATGCCGTTGATGAAGCCAAGAATTTTACCGCCGTTACGGCCAAATACCGCGCTGCTCACCAGCGGGGTAGACACGCCAGCTTGAAAGCCAATGTTGGCACACAGCATCGCGATGATCGCCAATAAGCCTGAACCAATAAACGTGGCAAGCAGTGCGTCTTCAAAACCAATACCGCTGCTTAGAATCGAGCCGAGAAACAGTCCCGAAATGTCGATGCCGATTGCCAACCAAATAAGGCTGATGACCCACCAAGATCGTTTGGCCTTCTCGGGAATGGGTTCCAACTCGAAGTCATCTATCTTTTTGTGGCTGTGTGTTGCTTCGGGTTTATTCACGTAAGCTTCTGCCGCCATAGTGCCATCCATGCATTGTTATTCCATAAGTGTGAATAAAGCATACTGATGTATTTATTGTTAATAAATGAATATAATCAGATGTAAACATAACAAAAAACAAATGTGAGTGGCAAAGTGAATCCAAACAATAAGTTAGATAAAAGAGACCTACGTAGATTAGAGCTTTTTTGTGAAATTGTTGAACAAGGAGGCATCAATCAGGCGGTCGCAAGCACTGGGATTAGTCAACCAGTGCTGAGTAATCAGCTTATTGCCTTGGAAAAAAGCTTAGAATTAACATTATGCCAACGTGGTCGACGTGGTTTTAAGCTGACTCATGAAGGTGAGCAAGTGTATAAATATGCGAACCAACTAAAATCGACCTTAACCGACTTCGCTTATAAGTTACGAGGTGTACAGACGGAACTCTCTGGGCATGTGCGAATTGGATGTTTGGATAACACCGTCACTTTGCCTTATAACCCACTTCCCAAAGCGATCGAGACGTTTTATCAACGCAGTAACAGTGTAGAGGTGAGTGTTGATGTCGGCGATTTCACCCAGTTGAATGAGAAGCTAGCAAAGAACCAGATTGATATGATGATAGTGGTTCTAGGGTCACATCAAAAATCAGCGTTTCAACATAAATACCCACTGTTTGAAGAGCACAGTTATCTGTATGCGCGCAAAGATCTGGCCGAGAAGATCATGGACAGGGATTTCTCATTGAATGGCTGTCGTATCAACATGGGCGGCTATGCCAAAGATGAGATGTTCCGATTACTGAATATTGAGCAGTACGATTCCGTAAAGCCTTTTGATGGCTGGCATGTCGAGTCGGGTGTAATTTTAACCTTGGCGGGCACACACCTGAGTTTTTTACCGTCTCATTTAATCGACCGTGGCCATTATGACCAAGCCTTGATTCCGCTTCAGCCCGAGAAGTGGAGCCTTAAGAGTCAGTTTTATGTGGTGTTGAAGCAACCTGTAGATTCCCTTTCCCCCGCCGCGCGTGCGTTTTTTGATGAGCTACACCAACCGGAAGCATCGGATTCAGTATAGAGAACTCGTCGCTTCTCAATAGCACTTAAGATACTTTCTCATATACAAAAAATCCTCTGCCAAGACAGAGGATTTTTGCTTTTATGCTTTATGAGTGAAAACTAACGGTTCTCGAAGCGGTTGTAATCCAACAATCCGAACTCGATCGGTTGGTCTTGTTGATACCAACGATGCACGCGATCACTGAATGGCCAGAACTCGCTAGAACTGCGTCGTACCGCAAACTTATCCAGCAGCGCCACGTAGTCTTCTTCTGTGCTTAAGTTTTGCAGCGTTTTAACCAGAGTAGGAATCTCGCTCTCGGTTAATGATAGGTAAGCCGCAGGGTAGCTACCGACAACGCCTCGTACGAGGGTAAGGTCATCATTGGCGTAATCACGGTTACCTTCTTCATTAAACAAGCTAGAAATGTTGCTGTGCGCGTTATTGTGAATCATGGTGAACAGTTGCTCTTCGCCGTTTTCGCCTTCAATCATGATCATCACTAATTGAGGCACATGACGCAGGCCTTCGCCCTTTATCAAATTCACTTGGTTAAGCAGTGCTTCATTCTTCCTACCAAAACCTGTTTCAACAATCTCAAAGCGATTATCGAGAACAGGTGCGAGCTTATCTTTGATCATATCAAGCAGTTCATGTTTCGGATCCGCCGTTTTGTAAACCACGCTGGTCGGCTGATCAAAAGGTGCAATGTTTCGCTGCAAATAGTCACTCAGTTGTGCGCTTTGGTTTTGGTACCAACTAGAGTGTTCAATGTGACGAACGTCTTTAGGAAGAAGGCTTAAGAAGTTACTCTCACCTTCAAGACGCAAGAAGTCCATGAACATGCGTGTAATCAGCTGGTGGCCAAAGTTGCCGTAAACATCGAAGCCTGCAACGAGAAGATAATGAATACGCTCTAGAAGAGCATAATCAAGAATCCACGCAGTCTTAGGTTGCGTGCCAACTAACCCTTGTACAACAGAGGCGCTATCGAAGTGCCTAAAGACGGTGAGAGCAGCATTCGGGTTGATGCCATCGCCATCCCAAATGATGCCAGTGTCTAGGTGGACGCCACTCTCGAACCATTGGTTAGTGAAGTCTGATTTCGCGTTTAGGTATTGCGCTTGTTGCTTTGCGTATCTTACCCAGTTGGTCACAGGTACGGTGTTACTTTTTAGTTCGCTAGGTAGCTTTAAATTTTTCTTTTGACTTGCGTAGAAGGCGTTGATTTCCGGAACATCGGCTTTCTCTGGGTCGATGAAGAAAACCCAAAAACGGTCGTTAATTACGTTCAAGGCAAGTTGACCACGACACACAGGTCCTTTGATGTAGGCCATGATGGTGTTTTGCGCGTTATCTAACATGAAGTTGAAGCGCGAGTTTACTGGCAGCGCTTCAAATGATGTCATTGGGTTTGCTGAAACATCGATGTCGTAACTAGGTAGTTGTTTTACTTCGTAATTTACGTCGACAAACCAGGTATTCCACTTTTGTAGACGCTCTTTATTAAGTGCGAAAGGCATGTGCGTTTTGTCGACGATAGTGCCTTGTTCTGGAATCAGACGGTAGTAAACACTGTCTACTTTTGGATCGTCATAAGGGCGACGAGTCGTGATGCGTTGTACCGCTTCACCTGGTGGTGTTGCAGAGCGAACAACAGTAAAGAAACGCGTTGGTTGAGCTAAATCAGAAAAATAGACATGAGATAAAAACAGGTGCTCGTAGATATAACGTGCTGAAAGTTGACTCTTATTGTCGCTCTTGTTTAAAAAGCTTTCGTAGACATTAACGAGCTCTTGTTCTGCATCAGTCAATGGAATGTGGTCGTTCATTAACGCGCCATTTTCCAACCAACTCATTAAAGTCGCGTATTCGGTTTTGTCTAAGTTTGGCATCCCATAAGGCATTCCCCAAGTTGGGTAATCTCTCTCGTATTGAGCGTATTCTTCAATGGTTGGGCACTGTTGGTCGCGGTCGATTGAAAAGTCGAAACCTTCAAGCTGGGTTTGATCGGGCAGAGGGTGATTCTCTTTCTGGATCAACATACGAGAAACAAGACCAGCATCGAGGTTAGCCGTTGAGTTCTGCATACGCTCATTGAGGACTGGATGAAAATCCGCATCGCGCCACTCTTGCGTGGTTAACGCATCTTCAAACAAGCGAGTAGGGGCTGATGCCGTTAAGCGGGTGCCTTGATAAACGAGTGCCTTGCTCGCGCCTCGGTCTATACCTTCCACTGAAGACATTTTGAGTTGGCAAGGGGCGTCATAACAAGCGTGACAAACCACGCATCGGTTATCAATGATGGGCTTTACTTCGTCAATGAAGTGCTGCGCTTGAGCTGAAAGAATAGGTGCTTGGCGATCGCGTACTTGTTGTTCACCAAACAGTTCGTCGAAGTTTAAACCCGCGTAGACGGCACAACCTGAGAAGACGCTAACAAAAGCTAAAATGAAGAGTTTTTTTAAATTCATACGTATTTAAATATTAGGCATTTTCTATAATTATATCGAAAATGATTGAAAATGCTCATGTTCAAACAATTTTGTAGACAAGATCTTGATGGGGCGAGTGACTTGTCGATGCGCGTTACTCGCTTGTGATCAGAAATTGGAGTTTAGACTTAGCTAGATTTAAGTCCCAAGAGCTAAAAGCTAGCAGTTAAGAGTTAAGAGTTAAGAGTTAAGAGTTAAGAGTTAAGAGCTAAGACTCATTGATTGACGTAACAAACAGAGAAGGGGGCAGACAATCGCTCAAACTCTTTGATCCAGCGCCACTGGTTGTCTTGCAGTTTATCGCCAGGGCCTTTGACTTCAATCCAATGAAACTCATCGCCCTTGAACGCAATCAAATCCGGCATCCCAGTTCTAAATAGCTTTAAGTCACTCAATATCACTTTGAAGAGGTCTACAACCAAGGCATTTGGAATTGAAGCCATGCCGTGTTCGATGAGTGCCTTAGGAAAATAATTCCAATGAACAAAGGGGTTCGCGATACCTTGCTTTTCATCGTAAGTATCAAGAAAATGGTTCAGCCCATGTTTGGATATCGTCTGAAACACGGCTTCAATCTGTTCGGCTCGCTTGTCTACGAAATCTGAATGGTACAGATCCAATGGTCGATGTTGGTAGCGATTGATAAAGGCGCCTTCAACGTCTGCGAAAATGACATCCCAGAAAGCCAAACCAAACAAGCCACACAGAAAACTGTTTTCTGAAAAATAGACGTCCCAACCTTGGTTCTCAAAATGCTGCTTTACCGCAAGCTCGACTCGAGTTTGGCTGAGGTCTAATTCCAGTTTTAACTCTTTGCAGCTCGGCTTTATGGTTCGTGAAACTTTGTGCCCCTGTTTCCGTAGCAGCCGGTCTTCAAGCTTAATAGCGATTTCCAACTCTGACACATCCGATGGAGTAGCTTTCATTTGCGTGACAATGTCACACATTAAGTCTAGCGTACCTTGCTTATCATAGATGCGTGCAAGTCGTTCTCTGCTCGGAGGAAGTGTAGATTGTCTGAACCAAAAGATAGCTTGGTCGTTTAGATTAAGCCTTTCAAGATCGCGAGCAATATCATTGATCAAACGCGATCGTTTTCTGGCAATACTTCTGTGTTCTGATTCTTCAGGAATCGCATTTAAAAGCAGTTCCAGAAACTCGCCATCTTTGCGGTCACCTTCTGAATACAAGCGTTGAATATCGCGCATCTGGATTAATTGATTGAGCAGATCCCTAGAGGTGAAGAAGCGGTGTTGCTTGCTTAATGGGTAGTTCTCAAAGGTGTTTAGCCCAAGGTCGCTTAACACGAACTGACTTAAGTCTTGATAGGTGTTGGCAAAGAACAGCAACAGTAATACATCAATCACTTGAGATTCGATGACGTAAATACAGTCGAAAGAGAGGTTTTGAAATTGATCAAAAGGTTGCTGATCAAGCCGTAACAACAGCTCGTCTTTCTTGGCATTTCTATGGCTCTTAAGGGCGGGGAATACACTCAACAGCTCTGGTTTGGTGAGCAAGTGAAACCCGAGCTCGACCTCACTAATGGCGAGGTCATGCTGTTCTTCGGGATGACTCAACCCAATGAAGCCTGAGCTGTTTAGCTCTTGCAGTACGGTCTTTAGATCTGGGATCTCAACATAGTTGAGTTTATCGCTGCGAAACCAACGGCCTTTACGAGAAAGCAAACGAACCATTAGGCATTGGCTTGAAACAGAAAGACGTTTGTATGCGGACAACCAACGACATTCATCATCACTCAGAAGATCGGGGTAGAGCGTTTGAGCGTGTTCAACCAGTCGTTTGAAGTTGTCGAGATAATAAGTGGGGGAGAGCTGAAGAGTGGTTTCGGTCGTCAATGGAGAAGTCGCTTGATACAAAAAGAGCCTAACCCTAAGGTTAAGCTCTTCAGTAACAAATTCAATCTTTTCTGTTGATTAAGCTTGTGATGCTTTTAGTTCAGCAACTTTAGCTTCAGAGATTGGTTTAGTGATGATTGCTAGAACAATACACACTGCCATCATAACTGCAGAGATTGTGTAAGCTAGGCCGTAACCTTCGCCGTTTGACATTGAGAAGCCAACAACTGCTGCACCGATAGCGCCGCCGATACCCCATGCCGTGTAAAGCACGCCGTAGTTAGTACCGTAGTTTTTCAGGCCGTAGAACTCAGCAGTTAGTGTTGGGAATACTGCTAGAAGCGTACCGTAACCAACCGCTGCGATAGCCGTACCAATGATTAGCGTGAATTCAGAGTTGAACGTAGCGAATAGAGCCATGTTCGCGCCTTGAAGGATGAACGCTAGAAGTAGAGTACGTACGCCACCGATTTTATCTGCAAGCATACCCGCAGCAACACGGCCGCCTGAGTTGAATACTGCAAGGATAGACGCTAGGTAAACTGCGTTTGGCAGGTTAGCTTGAACGCTAGCAATTGTAGTGATGTTACCGATGATCATTAGACCAACAGATGCAGCGAATGCGTACATGATCCATAGAGAGTAGAACTGAGGAGTCTTCAGCATTACTTTCCAAGTAAGGTCTTCAGTCTTCTTAACCGCTTTAGGAGCTTGGCCTGCTTTTACTTTAGGCTCAGCTGGCGTGTAATCCGCTGGTGGGTTGTTGATTGTTGCTGCTAGAGGTACTGCGATTGCAAGTACACCAACACCAAGAATCATAAAGCTAGTTTGGATACCCATGCTGTCGATTAGCGCAGAAGTTACTGGTGCTAGGTAAATAGCCGCAAGACCGAAGCCTGCTGCGATAAGACCGTTAACCATACCTTTCTTAGAAGAGTGGAACCACTTCATTGCTGATGGAGACAGACATGCGTAACCGAAGCCGATACCTGCACCTGTTATAATACCGAACGTGATGTTCAGCATCATAGGCGTTGTAGCGAAACCAGAAGCAATCATACCTAGGCCTGTAAGCGCTGTACCTAAGATAAGGATCTTACGTGGACCCATACGGTCTTGTAGGATGCCCGCAACAAGAAGACAAACAGAGAATGTGATAGTTGCAATAGCGTAAGGTGAAGATGCTTCAGCAGCACTCCAACCAGCTTCAGTTACTAGCGCTTTGTTAAATACACTCCAAGCATACAGGATGCCAAGACAAAGGTTGATACAGAAGCCTGCTAGCAGGATACGTGTTGCTTTATCAATCTTGCTCATTTTTATTCTCAGTTTTGTCATCGGTTAGTGGAGAGCCACTTAACTAAAGACGGGTTATTGTAATTGTTTCTTCAAAATTAGTTTGCGTTTATCAACAGATAGCGCAAAAGAGCGCGGATTATAACCAATTAAAAAGTGATTGGAATCTCTTTTTCCATTTTTGGTAAATTAAATTCAATTTGTTAATAAGTTGTTTTTCATTGGTTTTTGAAATGTTTTTAACACCTCTCTATTTTGTTCTTTTTCGCTCTGTCTTCTTATTATTTCAGGGATTTTGAGGTGATGGTTTTTGAATAGACGCGTATTGCGTGCGGATATCACAGAGTTACAAATAATTTTAATTAATTTCCAAGGTTAAATTTGTGTAACAAAATAAATCGTAACAGCGCTTTGTTCATATGAGACAAGGAGTAACGGAGTTTTATTAAAAACAGAATGTTAAGCAATTGTTAAGGGTGATTTTTGTTAGTACTTTTGCTTACATTTTGTTCGATTGGAGGGGTTGTGTTGTCCGTAAAAAGTGGGAAAATAGTATGCAAACTGAGATTCCAAATTTGAAAGGATGCGTTTCCAACTTATGGTGAGGCGAGTATTATGAAACTGTTTTTAATTTTATTGATGTCAATTTCTGGTGGTGTAGCGGCAGCTGACCATATTCACTCTTTCCTATTCGGCTTCTATGTTGCGGCTCTAGCAGTTGGTAGTTGCTACTGGCTTGCATTCCGCAGTACGCGTTTCCCACAGTTGGCATTAGTGCTATTGATGTGTGGCTTTTTTGCGAAAATTGCAGTGACTGTTATCGGTGTTTCTTGGGGTATCTCGAACGATATCATTCAATCGCCGTTCATTTTCTCATTGTCATACCTGTTCTTCTTAGTGGTTGTGTCTTACGTTTGGTTTGCATACCGCGATAAATTGACGCTAAAACAACGCGCTAAGAAGGTAGAAGAGTCTCGCAAGCAAGCGGCAGCATAATTCGATTTGATTCTTAAAAAGCCTTCTTCGGAAGGCTTTTTTGATCCTGCCTACCTGAACTCTATTATTTGGTTATGACGGCAGATAAAAGAAACCCCAGTATGGTGACATACTGGGGTTACTTGTTATGTATCTATTATCTAGCAGTTACCATCTACCAAAGACTACTCTGAAGGTGTGTTATTTCTTCATCATCTTAGCGAGATCGGCGAACGGGTTGTGTGTCGCTGACTGATGATCATCTAAACTCGCTTTTGCATCCACACCATAACGCTCATGGTCAGTGTATTTTGAATGCTCATGATCGTGACAGTACAGGCACAGTAGCTCCCAGTTGCTGCCATCTTCAGGGTTGTTTGTATGGTCGTGATCCACGTGGTGAACGGTAAGCTCTCGGAGGTTTGAGTAAACAAATTCGCGCGCACATTTACCACAAACCCAAGGGTACAGTTTTAGTGCTTTTTCGCGGTAGCCTTTCTCTTGGCGAGCATACGCTGCACTCGAACCTGTGAAATCAGAAGACATTGCCAAATCCTTATCAATTGTAATATCCCGATTTTATCACAGCTTTCTTGAAGCTGTCGGTATGTCGTTCGTAAAATCATTGCTAAATGATGCAGTGGACTTATCTATATTAGATTGAAGTTTGAATACAGACTTACCTTCTACACACTAACGCTTAAGCGGGTTATGTCTTTCTGGAATAAGCCATGCTTAACAGTTTGAAAATAAATTGTATTCAGGGGTTTTAACCGCAGGCATGTGACCTAATATCAGTTTGTGAGACCCTATATTAATAAGGAAATATCATGTCAGAACAATACACTCCGCCAAAAGTTTGGGTTAACGATACTGCTGGTGGTAACAAGTGGGCAAACATCAATAGTCCTGAATCTGGAGCTCGCTTTGATAAAGAGCTTCCTGTTGGTGACCATGCTTTTCAATTGTATTCTCTTGGCACACCTAACGGTCAAAAAGTCACTATCTTGCTTGAAGAGTTGTTAGCGGCGGGTGTTAAAGAAGCTGAATATGATGCGTACTTGATCAACATCGGCGAGGCTGATCAGTTCTCTTCTGGCTTTGTTGGCGTGAATCCAAACTCCAAAATACCAGCACTTGTCGACAAGTCTGGTGACGAAGACGTGAATGTATTCGAATCGGCATCTATCTTGATGCATCTAGCAGAAAAATTTGGTCACTTCTTACCAAAAGAAGGGGCAGCAAGAACGCAAACCATTAACTGGTTGTTCTGGGCACAAGGCTCGGCACCATTCCTAGGCGGTGGTTTCGGCCACTTCTACGCTTACGCGGATGAAAAGCAAGAGTACCCAATTAACCGCTTCGCAATGGAAGCTAAGCGTCAACTAGATGTGTTAGACAAACAGCTCGCAAATAACACATTTGTGGCGGGTGACGAGTTAAGCATCGCTGATATCGCGATTTGGCCTTGGTATGGCAACCTTGTGCTAGGCAAAATTTACGATGCGGCCGAGTTTCTACAAGTTGAGTCATACACCAACGTTGTGCGCTGGGCGAAGCAACTAGAAGCGCGCGAAGGCTTCCAACGCGGCCGAGTGGTTAACCGTTCATTTGGCGAAGAGTGGGAGCAAGTACCAGAGCGCCACTCTGCAGAAGACATTGACCGAGTTTTAAAGCTTAAGCCTTAGTTCTTTTTTGAACGTGTTTTTGGCAGATATACCCTATCGGTCTTAATGTTAATGGCTAATTCAAACGCCATATCTCAATCGAGATATGGCGTTTTTCCGTTTTAAGGTAGGGAGAGGTTTTGTAATTGGAATGAGAGTCTCAATTATCATTTTGTTTTTCTTATTCAATCGCTTATGAGTAATGGTCTTTGTGGTTAAGACAAAAAACAATAGTCATCGAGGTGGAGTAAATCTATAAGATAACGGTCCACTTTAAATTACGACTAACTTCGCTCAATGAAAAAAAACTTAATTGCGTTGGCTATCATATCCACGGCTCTTTTAGGGTGTAATCACGACTCACTAAGCTATAGTGGTGGCCCTGATACGGCTCCTCCAACAGATATTGTACCACCAACGGACATTCTTCCTCCGACAGATATTGTTCCACCAACGGATATTCTTCCGCCGACTGACATTATTCCACCAACAGATATTATTCCCCCAACAACTTACATCGGTTCACTGTTGTCGAGCGGGGCGTTTGTTTCTGGAGATGTGTACTGTGACGGCATTCATCTTGAAAACGGAACGTTCAGTGTAAAACAAGGCGTGAGTTTTAGTTGTACCTTGGGTCACCTTACTTTAGGTGATTTCACGGCTCCTTTCCCCGAAGTCACAGAAAGCACGATTTCAAATGATGCGCTTCATGCGGCATTTGAGTTGACAAAATTACATGGAGACAACGTTACCAAGGTACTCGAATCAATTGATGTTTGTGAGACTGAAAGTGCTATCTGTCTAAATGAGCTGGATGCTTTTGATATTGAGGATGTGTTCTCGCAGCTTGATGATCAAGATGCTGTCGATGCGTACTTTTCATCGAAAGAAGAGGAGTCTACAGATGAAGTAGGTAAGGCTCCTAGTTCACACGTAGACACAACTGTTGTTCCTGCGGTTGACCCTAATGCGGACAATAACCTTAACGCTGGTTTTGTTTCTGCAGACGCGGAGTCTACCTATGCTTATAAGCCAAGTGTTGAAGGTAAGGTGTTAACTCGCAGTAAGCTTACAGACGCTAATGGTACGCCGATTTCTGGGATCAGTTTCTTTTCGGCTAACGCGACGGGCGTGACGGATGAAGAGGGAGTCTTTGAGTACCTGTGGGGCGACAGAATCGTTTTTGGTATTGATACGTTTGAGTTTGGCTCCATTACGGGTAATCAGGTTGCTTATAAATTGTCTGATGTGACCAATAATGTGGTTGAGAAAGCGAATATCCAGTCATTACTAGAGCGCTATGCGGTTGATCATGTAAGTTATTATGAGATATCTGAAGAAGTCCAAGATACCTTTTCAAATTACCCTAACGTTATAAATGAGTTGATCAACCTAACTCTGCCAAATGGGGGGCTGATAGAGGGTACAGACTTCGAACTTCCTAATGAGTTTGTTGGTCAGTTTAGCCAAGGGTTAACGGCAGTCATTGATGAGCAGCTGCGCCAAACGCCTCAGTTTATGGATTATGTTCGTCAACCTGCCGTTTTATCTATGAATTCTGGTCAGTATGTAACAGAGTCTCTGCAGCAAATCTTCCACAACGTCACCAAATTCCATGTCTTCAATGACAATGGTAGCTTTTACGGTGCGACGGGGTATACCCGTGGTATGCGAGCTCTGAACATATCGAACAGAGCATTCCCTGTGGTGATGCCAAGAACTGATAAAAACCGTGAGCTTTACTTTGGTGAGCAACAGGCTTGGACTCGTGAAGGTAAGCCTTACATCGCACAACACCCAAGCATCTCGATGCCTCCGATTCCTTTAGTCTCTGAAGACAACGCGACTTATGGTTTCCCATTCGTTACTGCAGGCGAGATAGGCAAAGGTAAGGTCGTGTTCATGGGCAATGGCTTATATCCAAGTATTCTGTCATGCCCAGAGAATTATTGGGCTAATCGCACATTACATATCGACAGCAACAAACAACAGTGCACTGTTTCGACGTTTGAAAACCTACTACATGATGACCAAGGCAGCATGAGGTTGTTTTTCTCGAACTTGTTTGAGTGGTTCAATAATGGTTTGCCTATTGCTGGGATGAATGCAGTGACCAATATTGACCAAGCCTATTCGGCTTATCACCACTCCACAATGGGTAAGCAGTACACGTTTTTTGTTAGTCCTCAGTATGGTTTTGCGTCAGTAGAAAAGCGTGGTTCAGGTGACTTTGATGATTTGGATGCGAGTAATACGCCGATTTTGATCCTTCAGGCATACCCACCTAAGTTGGTTCAAGATGGCATGACTAACCAGTTTGTTGCTGACTTGGATAACCCGAACTTAAACCAAGACGATATTACGGCTCTTATTAACTATGTTAATGACGGTGGCAATATCTTGTTTATGGATGCGATTCAAACGACTAATCCTGAACCTGTTGGACGCTTGGCAGATGCCGTAGGTGTATCTCTTGGTGGTGAAAACGTTACCCCGACAAACCAAGCTTTCTGCGGTAGCTCTTATTACTGCCAAGCACCTTATCCTAATCTTCACGTGAAGAGTCAAAAGGAAATGGTGGTTCTTGAGCGTTTTCAAGATAACCAAGGAGAGCCTCCATTCACGGTAAATCAAGATGGTACGGTTGAGTGGATCAAAGATGAGTCCAAGATTAAGTTTGAGATCCCGACTTATGAGGTTACTAAGTTAGACGCTGAAGGGAAGCCAGTGCTTGATGCGTCTGGTGTAACAGTAATGGAGAAAAAATCCGCACGTATCTTTGTTGAATCTGCAGAAGAGCGTGAAGCGGCGATCAAAGAACTGCAATCTGCATTTGTTGGAACTGATCTTTGTACAAACGATTATGAATATGAATTTAACTGTATTGAGACTCGTTCTGGAGACGGTGTTACTGTTCGCGGTGCTTATTATCGCGCAGACTTTGATCGCTATGAAGTAAGTGAAGCTGTTGTTGGTAGCATGGTTAAAGCGGCGAACTTGGGCACTAACTTTACGGCGCTTTATGAGCATGAAATTTACTATAGAACAAAAGGTACTCAAGGTAAGCGTCTGTCTAACAGCGAATTGAATCAAGCGTTTGATAACCTGTCTGTTTGGATGTGGAATGACAACGCATACCATTTTGAAACAGAAATACAAGATGAGTTGGGGTTCAAGCAGGCTGTTCGGTTCCTTAACTGTTATACAGAAGACTTACATCAAACAGACACAATGGATGCACAGTGTCCTGTTGACCTAAAAGCGTCGTTAGTCGCTAATGGAATGATTCATGGCGAAGGTGAGTTATCTGGGCAGTTGAATCCTAGCTATCCATTAAATTACATGGAGAAACCTCTGACTCGTATTATGTTGGGGCGCTCATTCTGGGATCATGAAATCGTTGTTGATACCACAATGTATCCGGGTCGAACTTCGGGGGCATCTTCGTCAAGTACGGTAATGGTTCAGACCAACGGTAAAGCGGTGACGTATTCGGCAGGAAACAATCAATCGACAGGTCTGTGGGCACCTCAATTACAAGAAGTAACCATTCAAGATGGCGTGGCAGCTACGATTACTGTGATGATCGCGGATGATCTTACAGGTAAGCCGAATCACGAAACGAGTTTGAAACGCCCTCCACGTATGCAAACCAGCTTTGACTACAATGGTTCGAGCTTAACTTTCAAGGTTCCATATGGTGGCCTTATTTACATTCAACCGAAAGTAAAAGAGCTTGGTGAAGTCTCGTTTAGCATTGATGGCGCGTTAAAAGCGGCTTGGTGGAAAGAGGGACAGTGGATTAACACTATTCAATCGGCAGACGCACCAATTGCAGAAATCGATACGGGTTCATTTATTTACACTACACCAATCAGGAATCTAGAATCCGCTGATTTGAACCAATTCGCAACAGATATGAATCGATTCGCTGAAGCGGCAAGTGACTTCTACGGGCGTGATGAGAAACAAAGCACTGGTTTACACCGTAGGTTCACTTATCCAGAACTGAATGCGTTCCGCCATCGTTTTGTGAATGACGTGCAGATTTCGATTGGCGCTGCTCACTCTGGCTACCCAGTGATGAATTCAAGCTTTAACGCAAATCGGACATACATTCCAACCAACCCTGTGAACGATTGGTTGTTGTGGCATGAAGTTGGTCACAACTTAGCATCAGCTCCTTTCCTTGCGGCTGGTAGTACAGAAGTGACCAATAACCTTCTTGCGTTGTATATGCAGGAGTTAGAGGGGCGCAATGCAAACCCTGAAATGGATCGTATTAAATCGGATATTAAGAAAGCACCTAAATGGTTAGAGCTTAATAATGAACATGCGTGGTCACATGGTGATGCAGGTTTACGATTAGTTATGTTTGGTCAGCTAAAAATCTGGGCAAAATCGAACTTTGCAATTGATGATTGGTATACACGCGGCGCAAGCCAATCTGATGTGTATGGTGAAGATGAAGGCTGGAACATGTTCAAATTTATGCACCGTAAAGCTCGAGGTGATAGAGAAGGCGACTCGAATACAAACTATTGTAGTGCTAGCGAGACTGGGCTTTCTGGTGGAGACCTAATGATGGTGTGCGCTTCTTATGTTTCAAACTATGACTTAAGTGACTTCTTTGAAGTTTGGAACGTGGGCGAAACGTCCATGACTAATACTGATGGCACGAAGTCTTATAGTGGCGGAATTAGCTCTAAAGGTCTTAGTGCGGTTGAACAATTAAAACTAGAGAAACCAAACAACAGTCCTTTGAATGTTGATTCAATTTACTAACGCTAATTATTGCTAAAGCATTTTATAGCTTAAAAACAAACGCCACACTGAAACTACGTGTGGCGTTTTTGTTGGAATGCTCTAGAAATTTCAGCTAGATCAGTCTTCTACATGATGTTTAATACTTCGGCTGCCATTGGTTGACTGTCCTTGCTAGAGAAAGCAGGTTAAACTGTTCGCATCATAATTCTAAAGGATGGTGCCATGTACCACGGTCATATCTATTTCCCTCTGCGATTTGCAGAGCAAGCAGAAACACTGCGTCAGAAAATTTTAGCGGAACGTAAAGATGTATTAGAGGTTTTCCCATTAATACAGCGTTTGGTTGGTCCACATAAGATGCCAATGTTTGAGATTCACTTTGCGAACAAAGAGTCGGGCATTGTTGAATGGCTTGAGCAAGAACGCGGTGATATGTCGGTGCTTATTCACCCTGTAACTGGCGGTGAAGAAACTTTGGATCACACAGTACGAGCGATCTGGCTTGGTCGTGAATTGGGTGTCTTTGAAGAAACGCTTACTAGCTAATCAAATATACCAATATTGCACTTAACTCATTCCGACCGGAAAATACATGAACAATAAAAAGGCTCCTCAAATGAGGAGCCTTTGTTTTAAGGAGCCGTTTTACCAAGAAACCGGTTATCAAGAGCCTCTGGTTATCGGGCTGAACCGTTAACCAGAGTAGGGGGATTAAGCCTCTGCCGTTACCTTAGAGTCACTCATCTTTTTAAGAGCCGCGTAACCAAAGCCTGTTACCGCTGTACCTGCTGCAATCGCCACTAGGTACATTAGAACTGGAGAGATAGCACCAGGAATCAGTAGTACGAATAGACCGCCGTGTGGAGCCATTAGCTGAGCACCAAACATCATTGATAGAGCGCCAGTTAGTGCGCCACCTGCCATACAAGCTGGGATAACACGCATTGGATCTTTCGCTGCGAATGGGATTGCACCTTCAGAGATGAAACATAGGCCAAGAACGAATGATGCTTTACCTGCTTCACGCTCGCCTGCTTCAAACTTGTCTTTCACTAGGAAAGTCGCAAGGCCCATACCTAGAGCTGGAACCATACCTGCTGCCATGATTGCTGCCATTGGTGCGTAAGTTTGCGAAGCCAGTAGACCAACACCGAACGTGTAAGCTGCTTTGTTTACAGGGCCACCAAGGTCGAAACACATCATTGCGCCTAGAATCACACCCAGAAGAATCGCGTTAGACGTTCCCATGTTGTTTAGGAAAGTCGTCATTGCGCTCATCACGCCAGAAACAGGGCCACCCACGATGTAAACCATCACAAGACCAGTGAACAAACTCGCGATAAACGGAATGATCAGGATTGGTTTAAGGGCTTCCATGGATTGTGGAAGTTGAACCTTGTCGGCAATGAATTTCGCTGCGTAACCGGCAATGAAACCTGCTGCGATACCACCTAGGAAACCTGCGCCCGTTGAGCTAGCCAACATACCGCCGATTAGACCTGGAGCCAGACCCGGACGGTCAGCAATCGAGAATGCAATGAAACCAGCAAGAACAGGAATCATCAGTGCGAATGCAGAACCACCACCGATAGTCATCAATGCTGCTGCTAGTGTGCCTTCTTCTTTAAACGCTTCGATACCGAATACGAAAGAGAGTGCGATAATCAAACCACCCGCAACTACCACTGGAAGCATGTGAGAAACACCTGTCATTAGGTGCTTGTACACGCCTTTCTTCTCGTCAGCAGGTGCTGAATTTGAAGAAGCTGTGTGTTGGTATGGTTTAGCTTCTGCGAACGCTTTTTCCATCTCTTGCTTTGTTTTCTTCAAAGCAGGGCTTGTTGTAGTTTTGTACAGCGCTTTGCCGTTAAAACGATCAAGAGGAACGTCGATGTCGGCAGCGATGATAACAAGATCAGCGTCTGCGATCTCTTGGTCTGTCAGTTGGTTTTTCGCACCTACAGAGCCGCGAGTTTCCACTTTGATTTGGTGACCTAGGCGTTTGCCTTCTGCTTCAAGCGCTTCAGCTGCCATAAAGGTGTGTGCAACACCAGTTGGGCAAGCGGTAATCGCTACGATCTTCTTGCTGCCTGTGCTTGCTGTTGTAGAAGAGTTTGGAGAGGTACCGGTCACTTCAACAGTGCTTTCAGCTTGAGAAGCGTCTAGTACTGTTGCTTCTACTACCGCTTTCTCTAGAAATGCTTTTGCATCCGCAGTGCATTCCGAGATAGCCGCTTGGTACACTTTCTTGCCGACAAAGCGCGCTTTATCAACGTTGGTGTTGGCTGCGATAACCACAACGTCGCTGCTGTCGATAGCGTCTTGCGATACAGTTGAGTCAGGTAACACGCTTGATTGACATTCAATAACGGCGTTCCAACCCAGTGCTTTTGTCGCTTGCTCTAACAAGCCTGCTGCGATGATGCTGTTTGCTACGCCACTAGGGCAAGCTGTGATAATGGTAATATTCATAATAAACCTTTTGTCCTATTTGCTTGTGTCTAACTGGCTAGTTGGAGCACTAAGCGACTGTAATTGGATATTTTGTAGTACTGAATCCAGCTCTTGTTGGCTGGTGATGCCCACGCCTACCTGTGAAACTGCTAGAGCAGATAGGGCGGTTGCGAATTTAATAAGTTCTGGTTTTGGCATCTGTTGCATGTGACCCCAACATAGACCAGCAACCAATGTGTCACCTGCGCCTACCGTGCTTACTACTTGCATGCGCGGTGGTTGAGCATGTAACCATTCACCTTGGTTAAGCCACATCACGCCTTCAGCGCCAAGTGATACCACGATGTTCTCGATGCCTTTTTCACTTAGGGCTTGGCCCGCGTGTTGGCATTGGTCACGAGTTGTCAGCTCTGCATTGAACAGCTGAGACAGCTCTTCATCGTTTGGTTTGATCAACCATGGTTGTGCATTGATACCGGCTTTAAGTGCGTCACGGCTGCTATCAAATAGAACCTTCTTACCTAAATCGTGTAAGCGTTGAACCCAAGAAGCGCAAAGCTCAGGAGAGATACCTTGTGGCAAGCTGCCTGCAATCACGAAGTAATCGTGCGTTTCAGCAAGTTCTAATAGGGTTTCTTCGAACGCTTTAATCGCGTCAGCATCAACAGGAACACCTGGGAAGTTGATGTCGCTTACTTGGCCTGAGTTTTCAACCAGTTTTACGTTGATGCGAGTTGCGCCATCAACACGGATGAAGCGGTCAGTTGCGCCCATCTGTTCAAACAGTTGGCAGAACGCTTCTTCGTTATTGCGACCAAGGAAACCTGTTACGGTCACTTTCGCGCCAAGCTCTGAAAGAACTTTTGCGACGTTTACGCCTTTACCCGCTGCATGCAGAGAGCCTTTGTTTACTAGGCTAACTGAACCTACATTTAGTGCGTCGATAGCGCCTGTCAGGTCTAGAGCAGGGTTAAGCGTTACAGTAACGGCTTTGATTTGTTTATCAGACATATCGACTCCTTAACCTTCGCCAAGGCCTGAAGCGATAGCTTTGCCAATCGATTCAAGTGCTTGTGCTGCGTCATCACCTTCAGCAACAAACTGAAGCTGGTGGCCGTGTTTAACGCCAAGAGCGATCACTTTCATCAAGCTCTTCGCGTTCACTTCTTTTCCGTCGCCATCTAGGTTTGACACGCGGATTGTTGATTCGAATTTCTTCGCTTCAGCGACTAGCATTGCACCCGGACGAGCGTGCAGGCCGTGTGCGTTTTTGATTTTGAATACTGCGCAGTTGTCATCGTCTTGAGAAGCTGTAGAAACCGCTTCACCTTTTAGAAGGCCAATCACTTGCGCTGCGTCAGCGGTTAACAGTTGTTGCTGTTTACCTTCGAAAACCATCTTGCTTAGGTTTGCTAGAATAGATTGGTGTGCGCTGTTGCAAGCTGCGAATGCTACCAATGCTTTCACTGGTGTGCCTTCGTATTCACAATGGTTCGCTGTTGAAACGAAAGATACGCCAGTGCGTGTTACGCCTTTATCGCTGCCCAACAACCACAGGCCTTGGCCTAGGTGAGTCGGTGTTTTTGTTACTAGGTCAGCAACGAATGCGTTGTCTGTGCAACCTGTGTTTTTAAGTAGGCCGCCCGCAACTGCAGACATTTGAATCATGTCGCTCGCAGGGAACAGTAGTTGAACCAAAGAAGCGTCTAGGTCGGCTTCTAGCTGAACTTCACCGTTAAGTAGGGCGATGATTTCGTCTTCTGATTTCGCTTGCTTTAATTTATCTTCAACACCGTCAGCCGCCAGAACTTTGGTCAGCTGCTTAAGAATGCCTAAGTGCTCGTCTGATTTAGCTGCAATACCAATCGCAACGTAAACACGGTTGCCGTCTGCCCAATCAATACCTTCAGGGAAGTGGTGTACTGCAACGCCTGTCTCTTTCACTAGGCCACGAGTATCCGTCGTTCCGTGAGGAATCGCGATGCCGTTACCTAGGAACGTAGAGTTCTGGTTTTCACGGTTCAGCATTCCTTCAACGTAACCAGAGTCAACTAAACCTTTAGCTGTCAGGTCGCCAGCAATGTTCTGGATTGCTTTGAATTTGTCTTCGGCAGTTTGGCCTAGAGTGATGTCAGATTTTGATAATTTAAGCATGGTGCCTCTTTAGCGTATCGCTTGAGAATTTGTGTATCGCTACGATTCAGTCTAGAGCAAGGTTTATGGAGCTTAACTCTTTGTCTTATGCTTGCTGAATCGGTTCAGCATTCAGTGTAAAAAAATTCAGCAAAGCCGATTTTGGTTTTCAAAATAGTTTTGCTGCGTGTCGTAATTTCAGTTTCGTTAATAACGAGAAGTTGAATCACAACAAATGACGCTCAATCCATACAAAAGGATGATTGAAGTCACTTTTCAGATTTTGCTGAATCCTTTCAGCTTTTATACTGAATCGATTCAGCATATAATTCAACTAATCCGAGGATCAGATCATTGGTTATATGATCCTACGCACAAAATACAGGTCACCCATATGACACTTGATGAAATTGCTAAATTGGCTGGAGTATCGAAAACCACGGCCAGTTATGTCATCAACGGCAAGGCGCAGAAATACAGAATCAGTGAAAAGACTCAGCAGAAAGTCATGGCGGTTGTGGAAGAGTATAACTACCGACCAGACCATGCTGCTTCGTCGCTGCGTGCTGGTAATAGCCGTTCATTTGGTTTGATTATTCCTGATCTGGAAAACAGCAGTTATGCGCGTTTAGCAAAACTGATAGAGCAGAACTCACGTAAAGTGGGCTATCAGATTTTGATTGGCTGTTCAGATGATGACGCTGAAACCGAACGTAAAGTTGCGGAAGCGCTTGTTAGCCGTCGTATCGATGCCTTGCTGGTGGCGAGCTCAATGCCAGACGCCAATGAGTTCTACTTGAAACTGCAAAACTCAGGCACGCCAGTCATCGCGATAGATCGTCCTTTAGATGATGAGCACTTTGCCTGCGTGATCAGTGAAGACTTCGAAGCGGCATTTGAACTGACGCACTCGATTCTTGATGACAGCATTCATAGTGTTGGTTTGATTGGTGCACTGCCTGATCTGAACATTTCACGTGAACGTCAGTTGGGTTTTGAAGCGGCGAATAAAGCACATACTCAACAAACAAGGCTAACAGACAACAAGCCGATGGTTGTCGGTTATGGCGAGCACTTTGACCGAGAATCAGGACGTGAGATTTTTGAGGGTTGGATTGCCAAAGGCACGGTGCCCGATGCGATTGTCACTATGTCTTACACCTTGTTAGAAGGTGTGTTGGATGTGATGGTCGAAAAGCCAGAACTGATCAGCCAAGTAAAGCTGGCAACCTTTGGTGATAACCGTTTATTGGATTTCTTACCTTTTAAAGTCCATTCACTGCCACAACAATTCGAAGTGATTGCCGATAGTGCTTTTGCTTTGGCTTTGAACGCGTCAGCGAAACGTTACCAAGCTGGCATTGAGCTAGTGCCAAGAAGCTTAGTAAAACGAGGCTAGCTCGAATTTTACAGTTAGCTAGAAGCCTCGCGTTTAACTCGAACCTGTAATTAATTTGAACTCAGCAATAAGCCCATTTCCACAATGGCAACAATGCCGAGCAACAAGGCCAACACTTTCCAAAACTGGATCGGGTTTCGGTTTATCAAAGGTTGCTTGGCTTTGCTTTTCACCAAGCTTTGGTTTGGTGTGTAAAGGTCTGCCACAAAATCCCCTAACACTTGATGACGTTCGCTTGGCGATTCCGCGCAGGCTTTTTGTAACACTAAATCCACCCAACTTGGTAAGTCCGCTCGTTTCTGAGTTATGGGTTGGTATTCCCATTGATGGTGGCGAGATTGTTTAAGCGATTGGGCAGTCATTTCAGAGTAGGGCAATGCACCGGTTAGCATCTCATAGCCGATCACAGCGATAGAGAACAAATCCGAACTGGTGGTGGCCGTGTTGTGCTTGATGGTCTCTGGCGCTATGTAATTGACCGCGCCTAATGGTGTGTCGTCTTTGTCGGTGAGCTCTCCCTCTTCAAGGCCTCTCACTAACACCGCACCAAGGTCGATGATTTTTACCTCACCATCACGTTGAATCATGATGTTTTCCGGTTTTAAGTCTCGGTGCACCATGTCTGCACGTTGTAATACTCGAATGCCTTGTGTGATTTTTTCTAGTATGTCGCGCACTTCATTGAGTGACGGCTTTGGATTGTCGTACATCCATTGTCTTAGGGTGATACCTTCTACCCATTCGCAGATTTGATATAAGAATTGCGAGTTCTCTGGCGTCGGGTAAACCTTCATTACTCTCTTATTTTTCAGCAAGATCCCCGCCCATTGTTCATTAAAGAAAGCTCTGAGTTGAGAAGGGCTATCGTGATATTGAACAGAAGGGACTTTCAGCACGAACTCGGTCTGTGTCTCTTTCTGCATCACACGATACACATGGCTTCTAGATCCTGCATACAACACCTCAAGCACCATGAAGTTGTCGATACTTTGGCCGAGCTTTAAAGCGGGTGGGATAGCACGTTTAGCCAACTTTTCATGGAATTCAATCAGCGAAGGTTTTGGCAGATGGCTGACTTGCACAATCAAGCAGCTCACGTTGTCTGAGCTATTGTGGCTTAAAGCGGTGTTACAGATGCTTTGTGCTGCGTATTCGAAATCCGCTCCGGGTTTGTCGATGTGTTCCTTGAAAGTGTTGGGAGAGACAAACTCGTGCACGCCGTCAGATGTCAGGATAAAGCAGTCGTTTTTCTTGATAGGAAGGGTTTGATAGTCAACGTTGAGTTGGTTGTCCATGCCCAAGGCGCGTGTTAGATAATGCTTTTGCCCCATATTTTTACGGGTGTGATCGCGCGTTAGCTGGCGTAATTCTCCATCTCTTAGTAAGTAAATGCGACTGTCGCCCACGTGGAAGATATGTGCGGTGTTCGATTTTAATATCACGCTGCTGAACGTCGAAACGAGGGCATTGTGGTTCACTTGTTGTGCGGGATGAATATTAGAAACAGACGTGTTGAAGAGCCAAGAATTGAGGGACGTTAAGACCTTTTGCGCCGAACGTTGAATGCTCCAGCTTTGGGGAGTTGCGTAATAGTCGTCGATAAACTGCATCACGCTGGTGTGACTGGCTTTCTGGCCGTATTCACTGCAACTTGCCCCGTCTGCAATACAGGCAACACTGCCTTTAAACTCTTGCTCAGTACGAGTTTTGGGGTGCTTTACAATGATGGCGTCTTGATTTTCATCACGTATGCCTTTATTCGAATAACCACCAAACTTAAGCGTTAACTGGTTGTTGGATTCTGGCGTGACGACTTGCCCTTGGCTGAATGAAATTGTCATAACTGATCTTCTTCTTAACTGTTCTTCTTCCCGCTTCCTTGACAGAACATCCTAGGAAGAACAAAAGCCCTAGTGAACTTAGAGCCTTTGAACGAAGCACCTAGCATTGATGTATCCGCTAAGGTGCTTCTCCCGATTCAATAATATCAATGCTTCATAGTACAGACCTAGCTTGAAACATTAATCAGCGTGACACTGCCATCGTCGTTTACTTCGGCGATTTGACCGTTAGGCTCTTCCATGAACAGTAGAGTCACAAAGCCAAGTACCGCTGTTGCAGCAATCACTAAGAAGAAGGTTTGGTAGCTCACGAATGACAACACAGTTAGGTAAACTACTGCACCCACGTTACCGTAAGCGCCCGTCATACCTGCAATTTGACCTGTCATACGACGCTTGATTAGAGGAACCGTTGCGAATACCGCACCTTCACCCGCTTGCACGAAGAAAGAACACGCCATCGCCGCAACAACCGCTAGCCATACAGGCCATGTGCTGTCGACTTGACCCATTGCGAAGTAACCCACAGCAAGACCAATCGTTAGAATAAGCAGTGTTGGTTTACGACCGAATTTATCTGAAATCCAACCACCACCTGGGCGAGACATTAGGTTCATAAAGGCATAAGCCGATGCAACCATACCTGCAAGAACCGGTGTTAATTCAAAGGTTTCAGAGAAGAACAGTGGCAGCATAGAAACCACAGCCAGTTCAGAACCAAATGTTGCGAAGTACAATACGTTAAGTACCGCTACTTGCTTGAACTTGTACTGGTGAATCTCAGGCACTTCTTCTTTAAATACATTCTTGTTTACTTTCCAAACTTGCGACACTTCGTACACGTAAAGTGCAGCTAAACCTGCATACACAGAGTAAACCGCCATGTCAGACAACATGTTGATGTTGCTTGGTGATAGCTTCCAAGTCAGTAGCGCTAAAGCGGCATACATAGGGATCTTCATAATAAGTAGGAAGAAAAAGTCACCCTTTGATGTCACTTCCATTGCTGTTACTTGAGCAGGCTTGAAGTAAGTCGAACCTTTTGGTGTATCTGACACGTTTTTGTAGAAGATAAACGAGAACGCTAAGCTCATTACGCCGGTAATACCGACCGCATAACGCCAGCCGTCTTCACCACCAAACGCTAGAGCGAGAGTTGGAAGTGTGAACGCCGCTGCTGCTGAACCGAAGTTACCCCAGCCGCCGTAAATACCTTCTGCAGTACCCAGTTCGTTGTGTGGGAACCATTCAGACACAAGACGAATACCGACAACGAAACCTGCACCAATGAAGCCCAGTAGAAAACGAGCGATTGCTGCTTGAATGAAAGAGTCTGCCAGAGCAAACATGAAACAAGGGATAGAACAGACCGCGAGTAGCGAAGAGTAAACCAACCTTGGGCCGTATCTATCGGTTAGCATGCCTATTGCGACACGTGCCGGAATGGTCAATGCAACGTTGAGGATCAGGAGGGTTTTGATCTCTTCAGTAGAAAGACCAAGCGTAGTTTTTACCATTTGCAGTAGTGGGGCAAAGTTGAACCACACAACAAAGGTAATGAAAAAGGCCATCCAGCTTAGGTGTAAGACCTTCATCTTACCCGTAAATGAAAGCAGCGAAAATTTAGTGTTATCCATGGTTTAAATCCTTTAAATCTGGAAAATTACCCGGTTTGTGCACCTGCGTTACTTCCGCACTTAGAACGCTTTTAATGTGCATAAACCCTGTGCCGAAATTGCGCACGCTAATAAGCGTTTGCATGATGGTGTCGGCGGTTTAGTTAACTGGCGATAGTAAGTGGTGCGAGAACTTGAACTTGTTCTCCTTGTTTGCGAACTTCAAATTTCACGAGCTTGAGCTCAGGCTGTTCAAGACATTCGCCAGTTTCTAAGTGGTAATGCTGCTTGTATAAGGGTGAGGCCACGTAAGGTTCTCCGCTTAATGAACCAATTATACCACGTGACATCACATTCGCCTTGCCGATAGGGTCGTAATTAGAGAGCCCATAAAGCGTGTCGCTGCGCTTGCAGTAAAAAATAGCCACTTGGTTATCGTCTACTTTGGCGCAAATTCCCCCGTTTGGGGTTAGATCGCTAGTGCTGCATACGGTTGTCCAATTTTCCATGACTTTCTCCTAGTCTAAAATTGAGTTTTTATTTTTTTATTGATGAACCTGATGAACCTGATGAACTTGATGAAATTTATGAAACCTCAGTCACTTCGATTTGGTCTGCTTTAGCGAGCTTTTCATCGCGTTTTGAATTCGAAGCATCACTCAAGCTCGGCTTAGGAAAACGCTGCTCTCGCTCTTTGATGAAAGAGAGGCTAGTGTCCATTTCTTCACTGTTGATGTAGTGCTGGAAGCGCTTCATCCTCTCAGGGTTTTCAATGGTGGTTTTCCATTCACACTGGTACTTCTCGATGTTGAGTGCGATGTCCGCTTCGAGTTCTTCAGCTACGTTGAGCTTGTCTTCAATCACGACTTGCTTGAGGTATTCGATGCCGCCTTCAAGGTTCTCCATCCATACCGATGTACGCTGTAAGCGGTCTGCGGTACGTGTGTAGAACATCAAAACGCGGTCGATGTATTTAATGAGTGTGGTTTCATCAAGGTCGGTAGCGAAAAGGTCACCATGGCGAGGGCGCATACCGCCGTTACCACAGATGTAGAGGTTCCAACCTTTGTCGGTGGCGATAATGCCAAAATCTTTTGATTGGGCTTCTGCACATTCACGAGTACAGCCAGAAACCGCAAACTTGATCTTGTGTGGTGAACGCAGGCCTTTGTAGCGGTTCTCAAGTCGAATCGCTAAGCCAACACTGTCGTCGACACCGTATCGACACCAAGTGCTACCGACACAAGATTTCACGGTACGAACCGATTTACCGTAGGCGTGGCCCGTTTCAAAACCTGCATCAATCAGCTTTTTCCAGATGATAGGCAGTTCGTTAAGCTGTGCGCCAAACAAGTCGACACGCTGACCGCCCGTGATTTTGGTGTACAGGTCGAACTCTTTAGCGACTTCGCCTAAAACAATCAATTTATCTGGAGTGATTTCACCGCCAGCAATACGCGGAACTACCGAGTAAGTGCCGTCTTTTTGCATGTTGCCAAGGTAGATGTCATTGGTGTCTTGCAGCTCGATATGTTGATCTTCAAGGATGTAATCGTTCCAGTACGAAGCCAGAATCGAACCGACAGCCGGTTTACACACAGTACAGCCCAATCCGTTGCCGTGAGAATCTAACAGCTCGTCGAAGGTCTTGATTTTGTTGACGCGAATGATGTCGGTAAGCTCTTGGCGAGAATAAGCAAAGTGCTCACAGATATCGTTAGAGACTTCCACACCTAGGTTACTTAGCTCGCTATCGAGAACCTGTTTCGCAAGGGCAGAACAACCGCCACAACCTGTTGAAGCATTCGTGGTTTCTTTCAATGCAGCCATCGTGGTGCAGCCAGCTGAAACGGCCTCTTTAATATCGCCTTTGGTCACATCAAAACATGAACAGATCACAGCGCTATCAGGCAGAGCTTCAACACCCATTGCAGAGCCAGAATCATCGGCCACGTTAGGTAAAATTAGCACTGATGGGTTTTCAGGAAGGGGCATATCATTTTGCTTGATTTGCAGTAGCGAACCGTAGGCTTCTGCATCACCGACCAATACGGCACCGACAATTTTCGTGCCGTCAGCCGAGATGATCAAGCGTTTATAAACTTGTTCAATTTCATCGTTATAAGTATACGATTGAGCGCCTTCCGTCTTGCCGTGCACTTCACCAATACTGGCAACATCGACGCCAAGCAGTTTGAGCTTGGTGCTCATGTCTGCGCCAGTGAATGCAGCGTCGTCAGTACCGTCAGAGACAATATGCGCAGCCGCGATTTTCGCCATTGAATAGCCAGGGGCGACTAAGCCGAAGATCTTGTTGTCCCAAAGGGCACATTCACCAATCGCATACACGTTGTCGATGTTGGTTTGGCAGTGATCGTTAATCACAATGCCGCCACGTTCACCAATGGCGATATCAGAGCTGCGAGCTAAGGCATCTTGAGGGCGAATACCCGCAGAGAACACGATCATATCGGTTTCAAGGTGGGTGCCGTCTGCAAAGTTCATACGGTAGCGAGCGTTTTCTCCGTCGACTATTTCAGAGGTCGCTTTCTCGGTATGAACTTGCACACCAAGGTCTTCAATTTTTCTGCGTAATAGGGCACCGCCACCGTCATCTAATTGAACCGCCATCAGGCGAGGCGCAAATTCAACCACATGGGTTTCTAAGCCAAGGTTTTTGACTGCGTTTGCGGCCTCTAAGCCAAGCAGACCACCACCAATCACCACGCCAGATTTGCTACCTTTGCTTGATAGTTCAATTGCGTCTAAGTCTTCAATAGTCCGATAAACGTGACAGTGTTCTTGATCGTTACCGGGAATAGGGGGAACAAAAGGGAAAGAGCCCGTCGCCAAGATTAGCTTGTCGTAACTTTCAACGTGACCACTTTCAGTGATGACTTGTTGATTGGCAGTGTCTAGCTTGGCAACCTTCTGGTTCAACAAGTAGTTCACGCCGTTGCTTTGGTAATACTCTTCACTGGTCAATGACAGGTCATCAGCACTTTTACCATTAAAGTAAGCCGTTAGCTGAACACGGTCGTACGCTAACCTTGGCTCTTCACTAAAAGTAATCACATCAAATTCATCACTGTCTGATTGCAGGATGTTGTCGATAAATTTGTGTCCAACCATGCCGTTACCAACAACGACGATTTTCTTCTTGCTCATAATCCATTCCTTATTCTCGGCATTATCATCACTAGCATCTAATTTCTAGTAGTTAGCAGATGAATACCGGGTTGAGATTCCACTCAATTCATAATCATCAAGAAAAACAAAAAATGTTTTTTCCAACTCTTGGTTTTTAGTTGAGCAAGGAGGATGCCAGATTGCGATTTGTTCATTTAAATAAAATTTAATATATATATTTCAGTGATTTAAAAATTGCAGGTGGCACGTAATTACCCCTAAAGTGGTATGTAAAATTTTTGTTATATTTATATAAATGAGCGTTTGTGGTGCAACTTTCTGCAAGATGGTGCAAAAATTAAGTTTCTATCTTGGTTAAGTTCTGTTTGGTTCGTTGTTGATATTTATGTTTTTATTAAGTTGTTGTTTTTAGATGAAATTATTTGCTATTCATCAGCTGCTATTAAGTGGCGTGTTATTTGCTTATTTTTAGTTATTACAATTATGGATAATTGAGTGAGAAACGGATGACCGATTCAAACAGCGGCTGGATAAAATCGACCTGTGCTTATTGTGGTGTAGGGTGTGGAATAGAAGCGAGACCGACATCGTTAGGAAAACTAGAAGTGCGTGGTGATAAAGATCATCCATCAAACTATGGAAAGCTATGCACTAAAGGGATTGCGCTCGGCGACACCGTCACGCCTTTAGGTCGTCTTACACAGCCTGCTCATATTCAGAATGAGCAAAAACAAGAGCTAGATTGGAACAGTGCCACTCAGTTGGTCGCAGACAAATTCAATCAAACCATCGAAGAATTTGGGGCCGATTCGGTTGCGTTCTATGTATCTGGTCAGCTGCTTACCGAAGACTATTATGTTGCCAATAAACTGATGAAAGGCTTCATTGGTAGTGGCAACATCGACAGTAACTCTAGGTTGTGTATGGCTTCAACCGTGGTCGGGCATAAGCGAGCATTTGGCGCAGACACAGTACCGGTGTGCTACGAAGATCTCGAGCAAGCCGAACTCGTCGTGATTACAGGTTCCAACTTAGCATGGTGTCACCCGGTACTTTTCCAAAGATTAAGAGCCGCGAAACAAGCCAACCCTGCATTGAAAGTTATCGTCATCGACCCGCGTTATACCGATACCTGTGAAATCGCAGACATTCACTTGGCATTGGAATCAGGCTCAGACGTCGCATTGTTCAATGGTTTATTGGGCTATCTCGACGATAACGACAAGCTAGATTCAGACTATATAGAAAACCACACTCAAGGCTTTACTGAATCGATTCGATCTGCGACTCACTACCGTTATACAGAGTCAGGTTATACCGAATCAGGCTGGGGCGACAAAAGCGTTCCTGAGCTCACAGGGTTAACAGAGCAGCAGCTGAAACAGTTCTACAGTTTGTTTGCATCGAACGAGAAGGTGCTAACCATTTACTCCCAAGGCGTGAACCAATCGACACAAGGGTGTGACAAGGTGAATGCGATTATTAACTGCCATTTAGCCACCGGGAAAATTGGCAAGCCGGGTATGGGGCCATTCTCCGTAACAGGTCAGCCGAATGCAATGGGCGGGCGAGAGGTGGGCGGTTTAGCTAATACCTTAGCGGCGCATTTTGAATTTGGTGATCCGCAATCACACCAAACCGTCAGCGAGTTTTGGCAAACCGACAGCTTAGCCACACATGCGGGTTTAAAAGCGATTGACCTGTTTGATGCCATGAATGAAGGCAAAATCAAAGCGGTGTGGATCATGGCAACTAACCCAGTTGTGAGCCTGCCTGACAGCGAAAAGATCAAAGCCGCATTAGAGAAGTGCCCGTTTGTGGTGGTGTCTGATTGTATTGCCGACACTGAAACCACTCGCTTGGCCGATGTGGTGCTGCCCGCACAAGGGTGGAGCGAAAAGTCGGGCACCGTGACTAACTCTGAACGCCGAATTTCACGCCAGCGCCGCGTGTTACCAAGCCCAGGGGAAGCCAAACCCGATTGGTGGATTCTAAAAGAAGTCGCACAAAAAATGGGATTCAAAGAGCAATTTGAGTTCCGTCACGAAGGTGAGATCTTCAAAGAGTATTGCGAGATGACAGCGCTCGGCAATGAAACGGGCAAAGCGCGTGATTTGTGCTTAATTGGATTAACCAAACTGGATGAAAAAGGCTATGGCGAACTCACTCCACAGCAATGGCCAGTACTTGAGTATCAACCTGAGATCATCGAACAGCGCATGTTCACCAATGGTAAGTTCTTTACCGAATCAGGCAAAGCGCAGTTTATTGCAGTTGAGCACGACAAACCGATTGCCGATACCAGCCTTGAATTCCCACTTATCATGAACACAGGGCGAATCCGAGACCAATGGCACACCATGAGCCGCACAGGCTTGGCGGTAGGTTTAGGTGAGCATACCCCTGAGCCTTTTGTTGCGATGCACCCAGATACCGTTTCAGAACTGAACTTGGATGAGTTTGGGCTAGATGCTTTCAACCACGCCACTATTAATCCAGTGGTGAAAGTGCGCAGCGCACAAGGGGAGTGCCAAGCCCGCTTAGTGGTGACCAAAGAGATGCGCCGTGAACAAGTCTTCATGCCGATTCACTGGAACGCACCGACCGCCAAAGACAGTAAACCATGTGACTTGATCTTGCCTCATACCGATGCTGCATCAGGCCAGCCAGAATTCAAACACACACCTGTTGTCGTAGAGCCGTGTGGTTATCGTAGTGAAGCCGCACTGGTCAGCGACAAAGTGATGGACTGCAGTGGCTTTGATTACTGGGTTCGCCAAAGAGTGGAGGGCGGTTTTCTGTATCGCATCTCATCATCTAAGAACCCTATGGAGCTGGTTATTCAGCTTGCTAATACCCTCGATGCCTTGCCAGAACCTAACGCAGAAGCGATCAAATCACTCCATTACCACGGCAATAAATCATTCAAGAACTACGGCTCTGCCAAGCTGGGTCTTTCTGGTGTAAAGCAAGCCTTCGTGGTGAACAGTAAGCTCGACCATCAAAGCATCGATTGGCTGGTGGAATGCCTAACCCGAGAAGCCGATGAAGAGTTCGAAGCCGAGTTTTTGAGTACTATGGCGAAGTAGTTACTTCCTCTTACTTATCCATACCTACAGCGTAAACGCCGACAATCATGTCGGCGTTTTTGTTTGAGAATACAACTTCCAAGATACAACCTTCATAGCCTGAATTGCGGTTTACTCACACATTAGGGAGTTTTCTGCATTTTGCAGAAACTATATGGAAAATTTCTGCTTTTCGTCATGTTTGATACGAAGATAAGTAGGTAAGATAATGTTATTAAATGAGTTATTAGACTAAGTGCAGCGAGTCTTGGAAACTAGACAGAATTGTTTCAGGGACAAAATGAAGAATTATTCTGTCTAATATAGCTGTGAACTGTATTAATTGAATTTGAGGTGACAGTGAAGAAAAATAGAAACTTGGTTGAAGTGATGCTGGAAAACTCAGAATCCATAGCTGATCAATTTGTTGAAAGTGAATGGGTCAAAGATATACCCGTGGTAGGGACAGCTTTTAAACTTATGGCTGCAAAAGAAGAGCTTAAGAACTCCATGTTTAACGCAAAAGTTACTAAGTTTCTAGATTCTCTCAATCAAACCGGTATTACAGAGCGTGCTGAGTTCACTAACTTTTTTCTGGATAACTCCAGAGAAAAGGAGCGTGTTGGACAAGCGGTAATGTTAGCTGTTGATAATATGAACGACCTAGAAAAATGTCACCTGCTTGCAAATTGGTTTGCTGCATACATCGGTGAACATATTTCTCAGTCTGAGTTTCGCAGAGGCTGCGATGTCATCTCTAAACAGTTCATCGACGACCTCTTAGATTTTGTTAGTGGAGACCATGAGTACCTTCTTTTAGAGTCCCTAATTGGTACCGATTTAGTCCGTGTTGAGGGTGGTTTGATGCTTGATGACGACATGTCTACTGTGGAAGCTGTTGTTTCTTCATTTGGCCATAAGTTTCGAGAGACCTTGTCAAAAATACAGGGCATCACGTAGCAACAATACAGTTAACAAACAATTTAAGAGGGATTCCCAACGCTTGGCATTTTTGCTTCTACTTCAATTTTAGTGTTTATGGCACAATGCTTTAGGTTGGGTGGTAGCGTTGCTCACCCCTTAATTGGGCTACAGTTTTAAGAGGCAATATGGAACAAGATAAAGATTTATTAGGTATAAAACCAGTAGCTAGAGCGGCAGAAAAAAGCGTGGATGGCGTTGGTGCATTTTTAGGCAAAATTTGCATGCCCGTTGCAGAGGAGCTAGGACTATATTTTCAAGATAAAGTGAAAGTTTGGAGAGCTAATAATGCCGCTAAAATTGAGTCTAAGGCAGAGGAGTTAGCTCTTAAGAATGGTGGCTTCGACGGTAAGGCAGTCCATCCACTTCTTGCTTGGAAAATTATGGAGAATGGCTCTTTTGCTGACACACCGGAGCTTCAGGCTGTTTGGGCTGGTTTGCTTTCGTCGTCATTGGGTAAAGAACCAGATGATAGTAACCACATTTTTATTAATCTAGTTAGTCAACTAACTGCTATACAAGTAAAAATAATTGAATATTCGTGTTTAACTGCGAGTAAGTACGTATCTTCACAAGGCTACATTCAAGCTGATGATCTAATACTAGAAAAAGATGTTATTTTTGAAATTTCTGGTTGTAAAGATATTCACCGACTAGATCGAGAATTAGACCATTTAACAAATTTGGGTCTTTTTGGTGATTTAGGCGGAGGTGGTTTCCATCCTGAGAATGGAACCGTAATTCTTACTCCTTCTCCTTTATCTTTACATTTGTTCGTTCGTTGTTGTGGTTCTAGTGAAGATCCTATTGCGTTCTATCAAGCAAAGCCTAAAACAAAGCCTGAGCAACAAAAAAACATACAAACTGTTTAAGAGTGATTCGCAACGCGTGGCAATTTCAGCTTAGGTCGGCTTTAGTGCTAAAAGTGGCAAGGTTTAGGCTTGGGTGGTCGCGTTGTTCACCACTTAATGCGGCTTGATACCGCAATCAATCATCTAACCTTTTCATAGCTTTACGGTAAACATCGCTACGTTCGCGTTTTCCGACTGCTAAGACGGTTACAATGATGACATCGTCTTCAACTTTGTAGACGAGACGGTAGCCCGATTGGCGCAGCTTAATCTTATACATGTTGTCAGCTCCAGAGAGTTTTGAAGCCGGAACATGCGGGTTATCTAAACGCTCGATTAGCTTTTTCTTAAATTGTTGTTGAAGCGTTGAGCCAAGCTTTTTCCACTCTTTGAGTGCACTCTTTTTAAAGTCGAGTTTATAGGTCATCAATATTTACCGAAATACTCTCTTCAGATTCACGCTCTTTCGCAATAGTTAGTAGTTCAAGATCTTCGAGTCTGTCCATCATCATTTCGTACGCTTCGGCTGGTACGCAATAAAATGCTGGCTCATTTCGGTTCAGTATAGCAACAGGTTCACCGTAAGCACTAGTTGCAACTTTCATAGGGTTAGCTTTCAACTCAGTAATGCTTGCAGCAACATCGGCTAAAATTCTAGTGGTCATGTAATAGGTCTCTTAAGTGGTCTTTGTTTTGGTCATTTTAGCCTCAACCAAGAGGTATAACAAGTTGCTTAAGAGTGATTCGCAACACGTGGCATTTTTACTATGCGTTGGTTTATGTGTTTAAGGTATTATGCGGAGGCTAAGGTATTGGTTTGCTCACACCTTAGCAAGGCGTAAAGTGTCGATATCTTGGGATAATAGTTCTAGATACCTAATTCAGAATAGCTGCGTAAACCTTAATTTAGAGGCTCTTGAACCATGGTATTACTTATAGTTTGGTTGGCTATTTGGGTTTCTTCAGTCAAGCCACTTGCTTCTGTCGCCCGACGAACATACCGCATTAGAGTACAAAGTAGTTCGAATGGTTGGAAAAGTATTTTGTTTTCTATATTGGCTCACCTTACCTTTGTTCAACTATTTAGCTTTCCTGTAGATAGTTGGTTTTACTGGGTACTTCCAGTACTAAATTTTTTGTTTGTTATGCACATGCTCTTGCTCTTGGATTTGGTTCTAGATCGTTATAGTGTGGTTGATACTTCACGTTTTACCCATCGTTCAATTGCACCTTTTTTGGTGTCATGTAGTGCATTTATTGCAATGCTTTTCTACTCAGCTTATCTCAATGATGCAATACTGAGGGGAGTATGTATTGCTGCTCTCTCAATAGGTTTGACAGGGTTTCTAGTAACTTATAGAAATGTAAAATAGGGTCATACAGCTAACAGAGTATCTTAGGTTGATAAGAACCAAGCAAACCACAAAGGGCGCCAATAACGGCGCCCTTTGTGTTAGTTGGAAACGCTGTAAGTGTCGTAATTGCGAAGTAAGAAGATTGCGATACAGGCTGCGAGCATTGGCCAAGAGGCGAAGAACAGTAGGTTGTTGAACGGGTCCATGTATTTTCCAAAAGAGGAAAAGGTTGAGCCTGCATGCAAGACCAAAATGGCTCCGTAGGTGTACTTTTTCCACATGCCTACAACGAATGCGCCTAAAAATCCGAGCTGCGCGACACCCAGAGCCATCATCGCATTGTTCGAGATGTCGATGCCGTAAAAGCCAGACAGTACTTTTGTCGCGTGCTCAGGGACAAGGATCTTATCCAAGCCCCAGAATAAGAAGACGATAAAAATGCCGATTCTCAGCAGTAGTAGGCTAGTCGCCAGTTTGGTTTGAAGTGTCTTTTCCATGATATCCCTTGTGATGCATTCAATGATGCGATGATTTAAATGTTCATCAAAGGAGACCCATAGCCTTCGCGTTTTCTTTCGCAGTTTTTCAGTGGCTTATGTAACAGGAAATGTCTGGTTGGTTTGTTCCTCAACGTTATCGGACTCAAAATGCTGCTGCCTGAGTAAGCTGACAGTCAGGTTTATCGGCATCGGCTTATAAAAATAGAAGCCTTGGATATAGTCGACACCGAGCTTAGATAAGATTTTCACTTGGGATTCGTACTCAACACCTTCGACGATCACTTGCATCCCTAAGGAGCGTGATAGTTGAAGCATGGACTCTAGCAAAGGGAGACCAAAGCTGGATTCGTCGGATATGTTTTTCACAAACACGCGATCGATTTTGAGAATGCTGAACGGGAACTGTCTTACGAAATCTAACCCTGCGTAGCCTGTACCAAAATCATCAATCGCAACTCTTACGCCCATGTTCGATAGTTTGGTTAGGTTGTCTCTAATTTTGACCATGTCGGCATCAGAACATTCACCATCTTCGGTTACTTCAAAAACTACCTGTTTGAGAATCTCAGGGTGTCTTTTAAAGATGCTGATCACCTTGTTAGAGAAGTTACTGTTGGACACAACGTTGCGGCTGATGTTGACGCTGATGTACTTCGAGTCGAACACGTCTTGATTGCTTTTCAACGTCATTAATACTTTGCGCAGCACGAAGTAGGTGAGTTCCTCAATCAAGCCTAAGCTTTCAGCAAGCGGGATGAAAATAGCCGGGGAGACGTTACCTTCAATTGGGTCGTTCCATCGCAATAATGACTCACAGCCGACGATCTCGTTGGTGTTTTGGTTAACGATAGGCTGCATGTGAACATGAAGGTGCTGGTTTTTTAGCGCACTTGAAAGCGAATATTCTAAGCTGCGTTGGCTCTGCTTTTTATGCTTGATGGAAAGGAGAATAATGGTCGTGATTCCGGCCATCAAAAAGCCAAACCATAAATAACTCAACATGAAGTGAAGATAAAACTGATACCCAATGTATGAGGTGATGGTTAATGGGTAGGTGTTCGATTGTATCCGCACCTTGGCGATTGATGAGTCAATATCGATAGGGTGGATATCTCTTTTGATCACTTCAACTTTGGCCTGTATTCCATGGTTGCTGAGGCTTGTTTCAACAAGGTCATAGATGAAGTGTGGCGGAATCATCAGGCTCACTCCGGCATCTTCTTTGTTCGAGAAAATGAGCATGATGGACTGAACTTGCGTGATAGCCGAGTTGGAATACGACAGGGTCGTTAAATTCGGGTCGTCGTTGAGTCGCTGCCTAATGGTGCTGTATAGGCGAAATGAAACGTCACCATCGGTGGTTGAACAGTAAAATCGGTTCTGTTTATTGAATACCGCTGCTTCTTTTACCCAATCGGCTTCAAAAACGTTTTGTCGAAGCTGTCTAACGATCGCGTCGCAAGACTGTTCAGGTCTAACTTCAGATAAAAAACGGTCGAACCTTGATTGGATCCTTTCTAACCTAGTTTCGACTAACCTTGATGTGTCTTCGGTTAATGTTTGGTAGTGATACGGTGTAAAAGGAATGAGCATTGCCATGGAAAAAAAGAAAGAAATGGCAAAGTAAAATGAAGTCTTGGCAATGTTTTGGTACTTGATATCCATAGTTGGAGAAGCGTTACCGATTTATGTGAGCATTCGATTTAATTTATAAAGTTAACGATTACGTAGCAATATAAATAATTAATATTGTGAATGCAGGCACAAATTATTGATATAAATAATATATTTTCTAGTTTTACCAGCAAAATCTTGATGTTATCTCGTTTTTTCTTGGTGGGGTTGATATGATTTTGAGCAAGTTTTAGCAGGTTAGCTATTGTTGCTTTACTACAATATGCGTCGATGAAAAGGATTTCGAATTGTTATTCAAAGAAAAACTATTGCTCTCAAATTGTGATTCAGTGAGGCAGTTAGACCGTTGTGAGTTACGAAAGAGATTTTTAATGGGAATGACGTTTGGAGATGGTGTAGTGCTGTCCCCGAACACATTGATTGATAACCCATGTTTTGATGAAGTCCTGATGCGGGCAAACCTTGTAAAATACTTAAATGAAGAAGGAGCTGGCAAACTAGTTATTAGAGGGTTTAACTTAGAGAGTAACTTTGAATTGGAGGAATATTTTGAAAATTTACCTGACAATTTCATTTTCTCAAGCTTTGAAGGGAATCCTCTTAAAGGGAGTTTAAGCAATCATCAGTTAGGTATTTTACGTAAGCGCTTGCGAGATACTCAGTTTGCACTCGACAGCATAATCTATCGTTCAGAGAGAGTCGCTTTACAGCAAGATGCTTTACAACATGAGGTATTTCGTCGTATCGACGATGACTCAGCATTGAACCATTATTTTGAGTCTGACGGTGATAGGATTCTATTTAAGAGCATGACCGACAAAGTGTATTCAAGATCAGACTGGTACAGTCAATCGGACATTTACTTCGGTAAAATTAGTTCAATAGAGTCTTTGAGGTTTAAGAGTGAGGTAATTAACCCTGCATACAACTCACTGTTTGCGACTAAGGGAGAAGGCTTTTTGTTAGACGACATAAAAATACTAAATAATGTTCCCGAGAAAATACTTGATGCAGGTGTTGTATACAAATCATTAAAAAATGAAATTGAGTTGATCCAATATCCTTACAAAGCTTTTGAAATAATTTCCACATTGGGCAGTGTAGAGTTGATGCAGCTTATAACTGATGAAGCCATGGGCTACATAGAAGACAAGCTCAAAGACAGTGCAGAGAAGACCATGACAAGACAGAACTGGTTTGGCATGTATCCAAAAATGCAAAAATATATGGGACTTGAAATAAAATGATTGAACAGTATTCAAACCCTTGGTTCAGCGTAGTCAAAGACGGTGTATTCCACTATGTCATAGAGCCAGATTCTGAAAATGGTGCTGTGGTGCTAGTAGAAACTAGTGACTCTTATATTTTTGTCTTGATACCTAGGATTGCTCACGGCAAAGAAAACCAAATTGAAGCCCCAAGAGGTTATGGGAAAGACCAACAGTCCAGCCTTGAAACTTCTATGAGGGAGCTGTTTGAAGAAGCTGGTTATTTAGTTGAGCCATCACAGGTAGAAAAACTTGGCTCTGTTAAACCTAATTCTGCCATTTTAGCTTCTGAAGTCGATATTTATTTAGCACAAGTTAGGGAAGAACAGCGCGTTAAAGAATGTGACAGCGAAGTAAATGGGATTGTGAACGTTGCCAAGTCAGATATTCGAAGGTTGATTTCTCGTGGTGAGATTACGGATGGATTTACATTGAGTGCTTTTGCATTACTTTGGAGCAAGTATCCACTATCTATTGAATCTTGAAATGGTCATTGAGGCTTAATCTTTTCCTATTACTTATGAACATCTCGTATAAACCATTATGACAAAACTGATATCGGCACTCATAGCGGTGTGCTTCTCATTCTCTGCGTTGGCCTACGAAGGTGTTGTTGATTGCGAGAATGCGATGAATACCATCGAGATCAATCACTGTGCGGCAATTGAGTTGGAATCTGCACAAGCGGAACTGGATAAATACCTTGCAGCCAGCTTTGAGCACAATGCTTATGATGCTGAGCTGGTGGCGTCAATTAAGAAGGCTCAGGAGAGCTGGCAGGCGTACATGACAGCACATTGTGATTCTGTGTACACCCAATGGCGTGAAGGTTCTATTCGAGGGGTTATGGCGCTTTCCTGCAAGATGACGTTAACCAAGCAGCGCACGCATGAGGTGTGGGTGAATTTCTTAACCTATATGGACAGCACGCCTCCCGTTTTACCAGAGCCTTAATTAGCGCCGTAGGCAGGTTTAAAATACGTACAGGACTGTGCACCTGCTTCAACCTTTGGCGGGCGAATAAGAAAGCGATAGGGGATTGCCTTACTCTTTCGTTCTTAGTTCTTAGTCTCCAGCTTGAAGCATTACAGCTTGAAGTTTTACCTAGCAAGGATTCGATTTTGAATAATGTCAGTATCACGCTTATTCAGCTTGAAGTTGAATACAAAAACAAACAAAAGAATATAGATTCGGTCTCTGATCTTTTGCAAGCGGAGCCGTCAGTCGGTGATATTACTTTACTGCCTGAACTGTTCACTACTGGGTATATTTTTAATGAGGCTGAAGAAATTCATGAATTGGCTGAAGACTTCGCCGACAGCAGTACTATTGATTCATTAACGCAGCTTGCAGCGAAGCATCACACCTTGATTGTTGCTGGTATTGCCGAGAAAGATAGTGGCCAATATTACAACAGTGTGGTGGTTGTGGATGCTTCCGGTTTACGACACAAATATAGAAAAATCAGTCAAACCAAATTCGATAAGCAGTATTTCTCGAGAGGGGAGGAACGCCTCTCGTTTGAGCACAAAGGCTTAAAGTTTGGTGTCGCGATTTGCTTTGATATTTGGTTCCCGGAGATCATGAGAGGGTATCAGTCGGTCGACGTTATTCTTCACCCTGCCAACTTCGGTGGGCATCATAGTTTTGCCATTGCTCAAGCGAGAGCCTTGGAGGAAGGGTGTCACATGGTTACTTGTAATCGCGTCGGGCAAGATGTGGTTAATGCGTTTACCGCGACTTATTGTGGTGGAAGCCGAGCCTACTCACCCAAAGGGGAGTTAGTGACTAAACTTAACGACAAGCAATCGGTAGAAACCGTGAGTATTCAAGATCCCTCGATTGCGCCGCAATACAATGGTATTGATGTCGAAAATGAGATCCAACAAATAACCGATCTGTTAAACCGCTAAACCGATAGACCGTTAAATCGCTAGAACAGAGACTAGCGCGGTATAAGATCGAAAAACGCAAGGTGATTAAGCCTTGCGTTTTAGCTTGGGAACGAAGCGCTCTTAAGCTTGATCGTTCATTTGATTGAGATGCTCGACTGAATGGGCGTTTTTCATCCGCTGAACTTGATGGATATTGACCATAAGGCGATTGAGCAGCTTTTGCAGTCGTTCAATATCCGGCAATTGTTGATTTTTGGCTTCGACTTCTAGTTCCAATGCCTGCTTAGAAAGCATGTTAAGACCTAAGTTTAGCGACATGCCTTTAATGGAGTGCAGGGTACGACAAAGTGGCTCCAACTCCTTCGCTAAATAGTATTCGATGACACGGTCAACCGACTGTTCGAACTCAATAATGGTTGAGTCGATAAGTAAACTGAACCCTTCCGTATCGTCTTTAAGTATGCGTATCACTTCTGACTGACTTATCTCTTCTTCTGTTAATCTCAGTGTTTCAATTGGCTTGCGATGAAGCTCGACAATATTTTCATTCTCACTCGAACCTTCGGCTGCGGTTTGTTTCGGTAATCGACTTGAGAACTGTTGTAGGGCGTCGAAGAAACTCTCTTGCTGCAGAGGCTTGGTCAGAATATGGTCGACACCCGCCTGAATAAAGTTGTCATGCGCCTCACGGAATACATCGGCCGTATAAGCGAATATCAAGGTATCGAGTTTCAGCTTTTCGCGGATGTAATTTGTTGTCTCGACCCCGTTCATTTCAGGCATATGATTGTCCATCAAGATAAGGTCATATTGAGTGGTTTTGAGGCGTTCAATTGCTAGTTTTCCGTTCTCTGCATGATCGACATGATGGCCGAGCTTTTCACAAAAGCCTTGTGCAACAATGGCATTAATACGGTTATCTTCCACCAACAGGATACTTAACGAGTCATAACTGAGAGTTTCTGCATCGACTGTATGGGTAGCGATGTCTTTCGCTTTGCTTTCTTGCCATGTGATAGGCAGGGAGACTTGGAATTTTGTACCAAGCCCAACTGCACTGGTTAATGTGATTTCTCCGTTCATGAGGTTGACTAGGTTCTTGACGATTGCGAGGCCAAGCCCTGTTCCGCCAAACTTCCTTGTTGTGGAAGTGTCGGCTTGTTCGAACGAATTGAATACCTGCTCGTGCTTATCTTTCGGGATACCAACTCCGGTGTCTGTTACCGTGAGAATCAGTTGATTGTTGGGGCGATTGAGGTCAGCTTGAATGGACACATGACCTTCTTTGGTGAATTTGGTCGCATTGCCGCCCAAGTTGAACATGATTTGACGTAGCCTTGCACAGTCTCCGACGAGTTGGATGTTTTTCGGTATGTTATTTTCGATCAACAGGCGAATGCCTTTTTCATCGGCTAAGGGTTTTAGAGCGCTGCATACAGGCTGCATGACTTGAACAAAATTAAAGGGTGCCACATCTAGCTCAAGCTTGTTTTCTTCGACTTTTGAGAAGTCGAGAACGTCGTTGAGTATTGTCATCAAGTGGTGACCAGAATCGAGAATGATGTTGATGTTCTCTTTTGTTTCGGGTTCTTGGGTCTGGCTTGCAATGATTTGAGATATTCCAAGAACGCCGTTCATTGGCGTTCTGATCTCGTGGCTCATGGTAGACAGAAAATCGCCCTTAGCTTTTACTGCGGCTTCAGCTTTGGTTCGTTCGGCGATTAGCTCCTGAGTTTTCGCTCTCATTTCACTGTCATTACTGATCAAATTGGCTGTCATTTTTTGAAAGCTTTGTTTGAGATGAGCGATTTCGTCTTGGGTGTTTATATTCGAACTCAACTCCAGAGTTGCAGCACCTTGATCCAAATGGCCAGCGGCAACTTGGTTAGTAGCCTCAAGTAGGGTGTGTAATCTTCGATTAATACGCTTTGACGCCCACGCAGCAACAAGGAGTGAGATGAACACGGAAAACAGTGTTCCGAGGATTAATATGTAGCTGGTTTGATTGGCTGAGCTCTCCGATTTTTCGACCCTGAGAATAATAAGTTGTTGTTCAATTTCAATGAATTGAGCAATCTCTTGGCGGATCTCATCAATCAATTTTTTTCCGGTTTGCTGCTGAGTGAGGTCGATGACACTTTGTATTTCAGCTTCGCCTTTATTGACAAGGCTGCGTTGATTGATCTCTTTCTCTCCAGACTGTTTCAGCCATGTTTTATGAATATCCTCGATTCTATATAGGCGTTCTACTTGAGGTGGGTTATCACTCACTTGAGTCGCAAGGGTTTGGAGTTTTTGAGGCCATACATCAAGCGCTAAATGGTAGGGTTCTAAAAAAACAGGATCTCCCGTGATCAAGTAACCACGTTCAGCCGTTTCTATGTCGACCGTTAAGCTGAGAAGTTCTTGAGCCCGAGCGATGGCTTTATGTGTGTGTACAACCCAATTATTGTCTTTTACAACCGTTCGGGTGTTTTCATGGACAGAAAAAGCCACGATAAGCATCAAAGCGATAGGAATCAAAAAGCTGACTAATAGCTTTTTCTGTAGGGATATATTGTCAAACCAACCCGCGATCATAAAACAGCGCTCTCCATGTCGTTGTTATTCACTGTTAGTGTAGATGATAATCAGTCGTTAAGTGCGCAAATAGTTGCTGAGTGCGTAAATACATATTTTAGCGTGTAAGTTTCGTATATTAACGGCATTTTAGGGGCGATTAAGCGGCGTTATTATGTTTCAAAGACAAAAAAGCTAGCCCGAATAAGCTAGCTTTCAACTGTATCATGGGCGGGTTGAGCCCTAAATCGCTTTTACGCTGCTTCGCTCTACAAGAGTCGGTTCTAGTTCAACGACTTGCGGGTAGGCGTCTGGCGTTTGTAGTCGGCTTAACAGGGTATCGACCGCCGCTTTACCTAAACGGTGCTTTGGCTGGTGGATTGTGGTTAAAGCGGGTGTCATGTACTTAGATAAGTGGATGTCATCGTAGCCAATGATAGACAGGTCATTTGGAATCAATGTGCCATCTTGAGCTGCCGCATGAATCACGCCCATCGCCATCATATCGTTACTTACGAACAAAGCAGACGGCATTTCGCCACGAGTTTTTAATGTTTGGTAAGAGTCAAAACCACCGTCACATTCAAAGTTGGATTCAACAATCCACTTAGGGTTGATCTCTAAATTGGCTTCTTCCATTGCTTGCTTGAAGCCTTGATAACGAGACGAAGCTTGATTGCGGTGCAGTGGGCCAGTGATACAACCAATTTGAGAATGACCGTTATCTATCAAGTGCTTAGTTGCCATGTAGCCACCTTGGTGCGAGTTGTCTTGGATCTTATCGCTCGCAAACAACATAGGGCCCCAATCCATGACTACAACAGGCAGTTCTGGGTAGCGCTCGAATACATCGATATGTTCGCCTTCAAGGGTAGAACACATTAGCATCAGGCCATCGACTCGCTTTTGCAGCAAGGTATCGATAGAGGATTTCATGCGTTCGCTATCGCCTTCGGTGTTACACAAGATAAGGTTGTAGCCTTTTTCGTAGCAACGACGTTCCACACCTTTTACCACTTCGCCAAAGAATGGGTTGGTGGATGTGGTCACTAGCATTCCCAAGGTTTTGGTTTGCTTCATTTTCAAGCTGCGAGCCAATGCAGAAGGCGCATAGTTGAGTTCTTTAGCCGCACTGTTAACACGCTCAGCAATCTCTTCACTGACAAAGCGTGATTTGTTGATCACGTGGCTCACGGTAGAAGTCGAAACCTTTGCGAGCCGTGCGATGTCTTTCATTGTTGCCATAAAAAATCCTTGTGGGAATAACCTTCCACGTTGGGCGATATTCTGCCTGAAAACAGGGGCTTATTCTTGTTATTTGTTGTTACCGAATTTGAAGGCTAACATCCGTTAACCACGGTTTAGCTCAGAAGTTAGGCCTTCAAATAGGTATCAAACTAAGCAGACAGTTGCTCTGCCAAAAACGCATCGGTTTCAGCACGGCTTGGAATCGACGTTTGAGCACCAAAGCGTGTCACAGAGATAGCAGCTGCAGCATGAGCAAATTTAATCGCACGCTCAAGTGGCATATCTTCAAGCAAGCCTGTCACCAACGCGCCGTTAAAGGTGTCACCTGCGGCAGTTGTATCTGTTGCTTCAACACGGAAACCTGCGATTAATTCACCTTCGCTGGCTTCATTGCCTTGACCGCGATGACTCACCCACACGCCTTTCGCGCCTAGCGTGATCATTACCGTTTCTATGCCTTTAGCATGCAGAGCCAACGCAGCCTGATGAGCAGACGCGTTGTCCGTCACGGTAATGCCTGTCAGCACGTCTGCTTCAGTTTCGTTCGGTGTAATCACGTCAACACAAGCAAGCAGTGAATCCGATAATGGACGAGCAGGAGCCGGGTTTAGAATGACTTGCGTGCCACTCTCTTTTGCTACTTTCGCAGCGTACTCAATACCTTCAATTGGCGTTTCAAGTTGAGTTAGCAGGTATTTGGCTCCGCGAATCTTCTCTAGATGTGGTTCGATTTGGTCGCAAGTCAGCTTGTCATTAGCTTCTGCAGAAAGACAGATGCTGTTTTCACCCGTTGCGGATACTTGGATCATCGCGATGCCAGTTGGCGTGTTGTCTGCCACGATAACACCGTCGATGTTGATGCCGTCTTTAGCGAAGTCTTGACGAATGTTGATGCCGAATGGGTCGTCACCGACACAGGCGATGAAGCCGATATCTGCGTTTAATCGCGCAGCAGCGACTGCTTGGTTTGCGCCTTTACCGCCAGGGATGACCTGATAGTTACCGCCAATCAAGGTTTCACCCGGACGAGGGAACGAAGGAACTTGCAGTACGTGGTCAGCGTTAACGCTACCTAAAACAATCAGTTGAGTCATGATACGAGCCTTATGATATATCGTATTTGAAAATGCATGGGTCTTTCTCATGGTGTTAAGTGCGCTCTCTTTTGTGAGCGGAATGAGAAACAGCGATGCACTGTCGGGGTTTGCTTTTGTTTGAGTCAGCGAGCCAATCAAAGCAGGGAGATAGGGAACTCCCTGCTTTATATCGCGTTACCTAGTAACGATTACTTAGCGATGATTTTTAGAGGTACTGGTACGTACTCGTCTACTGTTTCGCCTTTCAGTACTTTGTCTGCCATTTCGATACCTAGAGAACCGATTAGGTCAGGTTGTTGTGCAACTGTAGCGCCTAGTAGGCCGCGGTTAACAGCAGCGATGCCGTCGTCTGTGCCATCAAAGCCAACGATCATCACTTCTTTACCTGACGCTTGAACTGCGCGAAGTGCACCTAGTGCCATTTCATCGTTTTGAGCAAATACTGCTTGTACATCTGGGTTAGCAGCAAGCAAGTTTTCCATTACGTTCAGACCTTTAGTACGGTCGAAATCAGCAGGTTGGCTTGCAAGAAGCTCAAGGTCGCTGCCGTTTACTGCATTCATGAAGCCTTCACCACGTTCACGAGCTGCAGAAGTACCAGCAATACCTTCAAGTTGGATTACTTTCGCTTTTTCGCCTACTTTTTCCATGATGAAGTGACCTGCCATTTCACCACCGATTACGTTATCAGAAGCGATGTGGCTTACTACGTCACCACGGCTTGCACCACGGTCTAGTGTTAGTACTGGGATGTTTGAACGGTTAGCCATGCGAATTGCGTTAGACACGGCGTCTGAATCTGTTGGGTTGATCAGGATTGCCTTAACACCACGAATGGTTAGATCTTCAATGTTCGACAGCTCTTTGCTTGGGTCGTTTTGAGAATCCAGAACGATAAGCTTGTAGCCTAGCTCTTCAGCTTTCGCTTCTGCGCCATCTTTCATGGTTACAAAGAATGGGTTGTTCAATGTAGACAGAACGATTGCCATTGTATCTTGCGCCTGTGCAGACACAGATACTGTTGTAGAAAGAAGAGCAGCAGAAATAAGAGTCGCTAATTTTTTCATGGTGTAAGTCCTTTGTGTAGGGGGAGCTAAGAGGTGAGTCCTAGCTCATAGTTACATTATTTATAGATTTTAATATTTTAAGGTAAAACAAACTGTTACTTTTATTAAACTAGAGTGTTACTTGTATTAACCTAGAGTGTGAATAGGTTTTATTTGTTTTTGTTGTCGACCAATACTGCCAGAAGAATAACCACTGCTTTTGCAATCATCTGGTAGTAAGAAGATACGTCTAGTAGGTTTAGGGCGTTGTTTAGGAAGCCGATAATCAGAGCACCAATCAATGTGCCCATGATACGGCCACGACCGCCAGCTAAGCTTGTCCCGCCAAGAACTACGGCTGCGATAGCGTCTAGCTCATAACCCATACCTGCGGTAGGTTGAGCTGAGGACAAACGAGATGCCACGATGATGCCTGCCACTGCTGCTAGCAGACCACAGATTGCGTAAACGCCGATTTTTACTTTGTCTACGTCGATGCCTGATAGGCGAGTTGCTGATTCGTTGCCACCCAGTGCGTAAACGTAGCGACCAAAGCGTGTGTGGTTAAGTAGGTACCATACTGCTGCGAATACCACGACCATGATCCATACTGGAACCGGTACTCCCATTGCGTAGCCAGTACCGAACCAAGCGAATGCGTCTGCTGTGTCTGTGAAGCCTGTTGAAATAGGACGACCATCTGTGTAAACCATGGTTACGCCGCGAAGTAGTGTCATGGTGACAAGCGTTGCGATGAAGGCTTGAACCTTACCCTTAGCGATAATCACACCACTAATCGCACCTAATGCTGCACCTGCTACAAGAGCGGTTGGTACTGCGATCATCACAGGGATTTCCATGCCAATCATGCTGGCTGCGAACGCACCACAAAGCGCCAGTACAGAACCAACACTCAAGTCGATACCCGCGGTTAAGATAACCAGCGTCATACCTACAGCGATAATTGCGTTAACCGAGGTTTGGCGCAGAATGTTTAGGATGTTGTCGACAGTAAAGAAGTTCGGGTTTAAGAAAGAAACGACAACAATCAGGAAGAGCAAAGCAATCAATGACTTTTGATCAATCAGCCACTCTTTGCTGATTAACGGTTTTTTCTTTGGAGCTTCAGTTGTTTTGCTCATGGTTTTAGTACTCATGCTGCGTCCTCGTTGATCTTTTTACCGACCGCACACGCCAGTAATAATTCTTGGTTTGCTTCTTTAGCATCAAATTCACCGCTTACACGGCCTTCATGCATCACCATGATGCGGTCACTCATTCCTAACACTTCTGGCATTTCAGATGAGACTAAAATGATGCTCATGCCGTCGGCTTTAAATTTATTAATGAGTTGGTAAATCTCTTTCTTAGCACCGACATCGACACCGCGCGTTGGCTCGTCGAGAATCAGTACTTTTGGTTTGGTCATCAAGCCCTTAGCGATAGCCACTTTCTGTTGGTTACCACCAGAAAGGTTGCCAATAATCTGTTCGCGCGTCGGGGTTTTGATGTTGAATAGCTTGATGAAGTCATCTACTGCAATCACTTCGTCTTTATGTTGGATTTGACCGCTCTTTGTTAGTAGGTCAAGTGAACATAACGACATGTTTTCTTTAACAGAAAGCCCTAGAACTAAGCCATCGCCTTTACGGTCTTCAGAGATGTAAGCAATGCCATTCGCCAAGCCATCTTTCGGGCTTACAGGGTTGATGGTTTTGTTTTCTAGGTTGATGACGCCGCGTTCACTTGGAAGGGCACCGTAAATCACTTTCATCAGTTCGGTACGACCTGCACCCATTAGGCCAGATACACCAAGGATCTCGCCGCGCTTTAGAGTAAAGCTCACGTCATGAACACCAGAACCAGTCAGGCCAATCACTTCAAGGCAGGTTTCACCGTGGCTCTGTCCGATACGTGGATATTGCTCGTCCAGTTTACGGCCAACCATCATCTCGATTAGGCCATCTTCGTCGGTGTCTTTTACTTCACATTGTCCAATGAACTTACCGTCACGAAGCACGGTGATGTCATCACAAATCTCAAAGATCTCTTTCAAACGGTGAGAGATGTAAACAATGCCACAGCCTTCATCACGTAGTTCGTTAATTACTTTAAATAGAGACTCAGTTTCGGTATCGGTTAGTGCATCCGTTGGCTCATCCATGATGATGACCTTAGATTCAAACGATAGGGCTTTCGCTATCTCTACCATTTGCTGCTCACCAAGGCTTAGCTGACCTAAAGGAGTTTTTGAACTGTGTTTTACGTTAAGGCGTTTAAGTAGCTTGTCCGCTTCTTGGTACATTTCGTTCCACAAGATACGTCCCATGGTGCCTGTGATTTCACGGCCTAAGAAGATGTTCTCGGCGATGGTTAGCTCAGGAATTAGGTTCAACTCTTGGTGAATGATGCTAATGCCGGCTTGTTGTGAATCACGTGGTCCTTTAAATGCTGCGGGTTTACCTTGGTATGCGATAGCACCGCCGTCCAAGTGGTAGATGCCTGTCAGCACTTTCATAAGCGTTGATTTACCCGCACCGTTTTCACCCATTAACGCCATTACGCGTCCTGGATAAACGTTGAGGCTTGCCTTATCCAGTGCTTTCACACCAGGGAAGGCTTTCTCAATTGAGCTAAGTTCTAAAATGGCTTGAGTCATGTCGGTTCCTTTACTCGGGGCCAGTTGTATTTGATTGTTCTGTCTATGTATTGTTTTGGTTCAGTGATGTCACTGAGCTGTCGTTGCGTTTTGCTTGAGCTAAAAGGTTACGCCAGCTTGGAAAATAACATTTGCGTATGGTGTGCACTCACCGGTGCGAATTACCGCGCGGCTTTCATGCGTACGCTGTTTGAATTCTTCATGAGTGATGTAAGTAATAGAAAGCGATTTGCCACAACGCGCTTCTTCTGTCTTGATTAAATCAATCAGCGCAGCGTGGTGCTCTGGGCTTACTTTCGCAAACTCTTCTGCAATCACAACACCTTCGATTTGAGATTCATCCAGCATGGTTTTTACCGTTTGCTGAAAGCTTGGGACACCGTGAGTTAAAGCAAGATCAATACGAGTTACGTGGTCTGGAATTGGTAAGCCCGCGTCACAAATCGTGATTTCATCTGTGTGGCCAAGAGTCGCCACTAGGTAAGAGAGTTCAGAGTTTATTAGAGTACTTTTTTTCATATCACGACCTATCGAAAAATAACGCTTGATGGGTTGAGAACAACTCAAGAAAAGCCATCGAAACGTTTCGATAGTGATAATAGTGTCTGATTTATCATTTGCACGTTTGATTGTTTTAGAGTGTGATAATGATCATCGAAACGTTTCGATGGGGCGTTTTTTGGTGATCTTAGTCACCGCCATTGATTGCATAAATCCTTTTACGTGGGTTCAATCGATAGCGCATATCCGAACTTACTAATGGTAATGATCTGGACGTTGGATGCTCTTAATCTAATCGCGCGAACACATTGCGTAGGTTATAGACTACGTTTGCAAGAACATGTGGTGACGAGAGTTGTCCGTCCCAACACACATCAACAATATGCTCTCTTGAAATCGGTCTTCCCACATTTTCCAATAACAAGCAGAGCACTGCTAATAGGCGAGGGCGCAAAGTGATTTTGTTTCCTTGCTGGTTACAAATTTAACCGCATTGTTTCGGTTGAAGCTCAATACACAGATTTTGGTGATATCGCCCTGAAAACGAAATCTGGTAATAAGGTTTTCACTTGGACACCTCAAATCTTTTCGGTAACGGCGAACCTCGGTTACACGTTTGATAATGGCATTCGTCCATTTGGCACTATCGGTCTGTCGACTATTGATCTAGACATGAAGCTTGCTGATGGCTCTCGCCCTTCAGGAGATGGTTTTGATGATTCGGGAGATGGCATCCGTATGGGTGTTGGTGTTGGATATACGCCACCTACAATGTCTTCGTTGAGCTTTCGCTTAGCGTACGAAGCCGATGCTTTTGATATCGAAGATTACGAAAACGGACACAAGACAGAAGATACTGTTGTTCTGGGTTCTTTCTACTTAGGCGCAATGTACACATTCTAAGTTTCATACTTTGCTAAACGGTAAATCGGTTTCTAAATGGGGCGTCGGTTGGCTCAACCCGTTTAGCTAAAGTGGAAGGCCGCAGTTTTTGACTGCAGCTTTTTTATGTTTAACTCTAGGCTTCACGAATATGAGCGGTAACAGACACGATGGCATGGTCCGTACTGAATTGGTCGTGTTCAAAGCTTGGATTGGTGAGGTGATGGTCTAACACTGTGTAGCTAGAGATCTCCATCAAACTAGACGAGTTCTGACAATCAAACTCGTTCGACATCAAAATGTAGTCCAGTACAGACCCAGATGCGCCGTAGTAATGGGTTGGCTTACGCTGTTCAAGCAAATCTTCTTCATGCAGTTGATGGTAAAGATCCCAGCTGTCTTTTAATCGAAAGTGGGATAGCCAATGCTTGCTGTTTTCGTCTCGGTTGATTGAGTAACTCAACAGCCCTTTAACCTCATCATTAAATAGAGGCTTATTAAAATCACCCATCAACACAACAGGTTGATCGGTCTGGTAACGTTGATGGGTGATGTATTGATGCAGCATCTGAGCTTCTAGACCACGTTGGACACTCGATAGCCAAGAGCCAAGTTGTTCTTGGTGGAAGCGAGTGAGCGTGTCACTTTGTGGTTTTGCACCTTGCTGAGTGTTGTCCGCATCGACAGATTCTGCTTTTGGCTCTGTCGGACGTTGTGATTTGAAGTGCACCACATAACAGTCGGTTGAACCTAAATGGGGTAACGTAATCGTCGCGTGAACAGGCGTTCTGTTGAATGAGAATTTGTCGTCAAGGTTGAATGCTTTCAGTAACTTCGAATCTGGCGTAACAGGCTGCACGTTTTCAATCGGGTAACGGGAAGCGATCCCAACGACTGGTGAGGTGTATAGGTAATCATCTTCAACGTTGGCGCTATCGACCACTGCAAAGTATGGATAACCTAGCTCGTTCATCAATAGCTCTAAAGATTGCGGGCTAAATATCTCTTGGAAGCCAATCACATCGCAATCTAATGAGCGAATCGCTTCAGCCATCCAATGTTGCTTCTTCTGCCATTCTTCGAAGCTGTAGATGTTCTCAAAATCATAATAAGCATTCGGTGGCTCGAGATAGTTCAGAAGGTTGAACGTTGCGAATGTTATTTGGTTTGGTTTGTTCAAAGTGTCATTCCATTTAGACCTAGGCTGCAAGGATACTCCAGTAAAAGTATAGTTTGTTGATTATTTAGAGCCTAAATTTCACTTTAGAAGCCAACCAAAGGAATCTTAGCCGTTGAGGCTTGTGTCATTCAGGCTAGAGCAATCTTAGTGCTTCTGCCTTCCCCCGTGCTTTCCAACGCCACCAAGCTAATCAACTCAATCAAAGGAACCAAAGCAATCAAAGCTCACTGCATCCAATAACTTCGAGTGGTGACGAGTAATTTGTAAATAAACCGTCAGAGATAGAGTGCTGATGGTTTTATTAGTTATTACATGATGTTAGATTTGAACCTATACTTGATTTAACGGCATGCATTCAAAGCCGATAAATCAACTTGAATATAGAATTCATGACATTTGAAGGGAGAGTCAAATGGGAACAGTTTTTCGACGCAAAGCCTCGCAACGCACTCAGTTTTTCAGGTTTAATTTGAAGTCATGTGCAATCATGTTGCCGCTTATTGCTTTACAACCCTCCGTTACTTACGCTTCTGAAACCCAATCAACTCCTGCTGTCACCGTTATTGAAACCACACAACTGGTTGGTTTTGGTGAAGCAAAATATCCAGCCGATTTCACTCACTTCGATTACGTTAATCCTGATGCGCCAAAGCAGGGCAAAGTGACCTATGGCAGCATAGGTACGTACGATAGCTTTAATCGATTCGGTTCCCGCGGCGTTGCTGCAAGTTATACCGGAGAGATTTACGATACCTTGATGTTTTCTCCGAGTGACGAGATTGATGCGTACTATCCATTGATCGCTTCAAAGGTTCGCTACTCCAGTGATTTCACTTGGATGGAAATCGACATCAACCCAAATGCTAAATTCCAAGATGGCGAGCCTATCACTGCGCATGATGTTGCCTTTACTTTTGACAAGTTCTCAACCGAGGGCGTGCCTCAGTATCGTGTGTATTACAAAGAGATTAAGTCAGTAAAAGCGGTCTCTGATTTGGTTGTTCGTATTGAAATGAACAGTCCAAACCGCGAAAAACTGTTTAGCTTCGCGCAAAGCACTCGTGTATTGCCGAAACATTTCTGGAAAGACAGAAAGCTGTCTGAGCCTCTAAGTGAGCCACCAGTCGGTAGTGGTCCTTATAAGATCATCAGCTACAAATCAGGCCAAAGTGTTACCTATGGTCTAGATGAAAACTACTGGGCAGCAGACCTACCAGTTAACGTTGGTCGTAATAACTTCAAGCAAGTGCAATACGATTACTACCGTGACGACACGGTAATGTTGGAAGCCTTTAAAGCTGGGGAGTTCGATCTTCGAACCGAGAACTCGGCTAAGTTCTGGGCCAACTCTTATACGGGCGCGAACTTCGATAAAGGCTACATCATTAAAGAAGAGATTAACCACGAGAAGCCTGAAACGACTCAAGGTTTCGTCTTTAATATCCAATCTCCTGTGTTCTCTGATCCTAAAGTGCGTGAAGCGTTAACCTACGCGATGGACTTTGAGTGGATGAACAAGAACATGTTCTATGGTCAGTACAAGCGTACTCGTAGCTACTTCCAAAATACCGACTACGAAGCGAAAGGCTTACCAAGCGAAGCTGAAGTCGAGTTGTTGTCTCAATACAAAGATCAGATTCCACCGCGAGTTTTCACCGAAGAATTCCAACCACCCGTCACCGATGGTAGCGGTCGTATTCGTAGCCAAATGCGTACCGCTTTCAAATTGTTGAAAGAAGCGGGTTGGGTGCTGAAAGACAAAGTCATGACCAACGAAAAGACTGGCAAGCCGATGTCATTTGAGTTGTTGATTTACAGCCCAACCACGGAACGTATCGCAACGCCGGTTCAAAAGAACCTTAAGCGCATGGGTATTGAGATGAAGATCCGTACCATCGATACCACTCAATACATCAAGCGCTTGCGTGATCGTGATTTCGACATGGTTTCGTCGTCATTTTCCGCAAACCCTTATCCTAGCCCGAACTTAATGATCGTTTGGAACTCTAACTACATTGATTCTACTTACAATACTGCAGGTGTTATCGATCCAGTGGTTGACGCGTTAACAGAAGAAATTGCGCGTAACCAACAGCACCCTGAAAAGCTTCTTACACTAGGTCGTTCACTAGACCGAGTATTGCAGTGGAATTTCTACAACATCCCGCAATGGCACGTTGGCGAGTATCGCGTAGCAATGTGGGACAAGTTTGAGCGTCCAGATGTATTGCCTAAATACGATTTAGGTATCGATACATGGTGGATTTCAGAAGAGAAGTCGGCTTTGCTTCCTGAAAAACGTCGCTAGGAGTTAGTTAGCATGGCCGCGTATATATTTCGACGTTTATTGTTGGTGATCCCCACGCTGTGGGCGATCATCACCATCAACTTTTTCATCATCCAGATAGCGCCTGGAGGCCCGGTAGAGCAAGCTGTTGCTCAATTAGAAGGGCATAACTCTGGCATTATGGAGCGTTTTTCTGGTGGTGGACAAGAAGTTGATTTAAGTGAAAGTGATCAAGCGTCTGCCAGTGGCTATAAAGGCTCACGCGGGCTTGATCCTGAAGTGGTTGAAGAGATCAAAAAGCAGTTTGGGTTTGATAAACCGATTCACGTTCGCTACTTCGATATGTTGAAAAACTACGCGACCTTTAACTTTGGTGAAAGCCTGTTTAAGGGTGGTAACGTGATTGATTTAATCATCGAGCGTTTACCTGTCTCCATTTCCTTAGGGTTGTGGAGTACGTTAATCATCTATGTGATTTCGATACCCTTAGGCATTATGAAGGCGATACATCACGGCTCTCGTTTTGATATTTGGTCGAGCGCGGTGGTGATTGTCGGCTACGCGGTGCCGGGCTTCTTGTTTGCGATTATTCTGATTATCTTGTTTGCAAGCGGTAACTACTTCAGTTGGTTCCCATTGCGAGGGCTTGTGTCGAGTAACTTCGACCAGCTCAACTGGTATCAGCAAATTGGCGACTACTTCTGGCACTTGGCGTTGCCCATTTTCGCCATGGTTATCGGTGGATTCGCCACGCTCAGCATGCTGACCAAAAATTCCTTCCTTGATGAAATCAATAAGCAATATGTAGTGACTGCGAGAGCGAAAGGCTTGGACGAGAGCAGTATTCTTTATAAGCACGTTTTCCGTAACGCCATGCTGATCATTATTGCGGGTTTCCCAAGCGCATTTATTAGTATTTTCTTCACGGGTTCTATGTTGATTGAAGTGATGTTTTCACTCGAAGGAATTGGTCTGCTTGGCTTTGAATCAACCATTCAACGTGACTATCCCGTGGTGTTCAGCTCTCTCTATATCATGACCTTGCTTGGCTTGGTGCTGAGCATTATCTCCGACCTGACGTATACCTGGGTTGATCCTCGAATTGATTTTGAAGCGCGTTAATGGCGAACGAATAACAAGGTATTGATAATAAATGTTTAACAACCCTTTAGCTGAAGCTCGTTGGTTACGTTTTAAAGCAAACAAGCGTGGTTTTATCTCCCTTTGGATATTTACCATCTTGTTTGGCTTGAGCCTGTTCGCTGAGATCATTGCCAATGATAAACCACTCTTGGTTTCTTATGATAATCAATGGTTTGTGCCTGTTATCAATGAATATGCCGAGACGGAGTTTGGTGGTGAGTTTGAAACCGAGGCCGACTACAAAGACCCGTATGTTATCGAGCTCATTGAAGACAACGGTTACATCGTGTGGCCAATCATTCCGTTTAGCTACGACACAATAAACTTCGATATTTCAGGTGCGGTGCCATCGGAGCCCGATTCGGTGAACTGGTTAGGGACTGATGATAAGGGGCGAGATGTATTAGCTCGTATCATTTATGGCTTCCGTATTTCCGTTCTATTTGGTTTTATTCTGACCATTGTATCGAGCGTGATTGGTGTCGTGGTTGGCGCAACACAAGGCTACTACGGTGGCTGGGTTGATCTATTCGGACAACGCTTCATTGAAGTCTGGTCTGGTATGCCGACCCTGTTCTTGCTGATTATTTTGTCGAGTTTTATTGAGCCGAATTTCTGGTGGTTGCTCGGGATTATGGTGCTGTTTAGTTGGATGAGTTTAGTCGGCATCGTGCGAGCGGAATTTTTACGCTGCCGAAACTTCGATTATGTGCGAGCCGCGCAAGCCATGGGTGTTGATGACAAACGTATTATGCTTCGTCACATGTTACCTAACGCGATGGTTGCATCGTTAACCATGATGCCGTTTATTCTTTCAGGCTCGGTGACCACACTGACTTCGTTAGACTTCTTGGGCTTTGGTCTTCCTGCGGGTTCGCCTTCGTTAGGCGAGTTGTTGGCGCAAGGTAAAGCTAACTTACAAGCGCCTTGGCTTGGCATTTCTGCCTTCGTCGTGCTTTCACTGATGCTTACGTTACTGGTCTTCGTTGGTGAAGCGGTGCGTGATGCTTTCGACCCGCATCAACAGAAGTAAGGATAGGTTATGACTTCAAATACAACGCCTGCTTCTCCGGTTTTGACCATAGATAAACTGTCTGTCGGTTTCGGGCGAAAAAACTCGATAGAGCAAGTGACACAAGATGTCTCTTTAGAAATATACAAAGGTGAGACATTAGCGCTGGTGGGTGAGAGTGGTTCCGGAAAATCGGTCACGGCTAACTCGATTTTAAAGCTGTTACCAAAAGGCTCGTCTCATTACTTAAACGGTAAGATCAATTTCTCTGGCACCGATATTCTGAGTTGTTCTGAAAGACAGCTACGTGGGATTCGTGGTGGTCGTATTGGAATGATCTTCCAAGAGCCTATGGTTTCCCTAAATCCGCTTCATCGAATTGGAAAACAGCTTGTTGAAACCTTAGCAATTCATCGTGGTATGCGAACCAACAAAGCACAAGCCTTGGCGATAGAGTGGCTTTCAAAGGTTGGCATTCGCTATCCTGAGCAAAAGATTTCAGCCTATCCGCACGAGCTATCTGGTGGAGAACGCCAGCGCGTGATGATCGCGATGGCACTGATCAATGAACCAGAGCTGCTTATTGCTGATGAGCCGACAACGGCTTTGGATGTATCGGTGCAAGCGCAGATCCTCGACCTTCTAAAAGACCTGCAACAAGAGCTGGGTATGGCAATGCTTTTCATTACTCATGACTTGAGTATCGTTCGTAAGATTGCCGACAGAGTAGCAGTAATGAAAGATGGTCGCTTGGTTGAAAGTAACGACTGTCATACCCTGTTTAACGCGCCTGCTCACCCTTACACTCAAAAACTTATTAACTCTGATCCGAAAGGTTTGCCCGTTCCTGTGTCACCCGAAAGCAAACCGCTACTCGATGTAAATCAACTTCGTGTTTGGTTCCCGATCACGGGCGGTTTATTCAAGCGCACCATTTCTCATGTTAAAGCTGTGACCGACATGGAGTTCACTTTGAAGAAAGGGCACTCAATCGGTTTGGTTGGCGAAAGTGGTTCTGGTAAATCGACGACCGGTATGGCGATACTTAAGCTGGTGGATAGTGAAGGGTCAATTACCTACTCGAGTGAACAACTTCAAGGTTTAGACCGAAAACAAATGCTTCCGTTTAGAAGCCGCATGCAAGTGGTCTTCCAAGACCCGTTTTCTGCGCTAAACCCGAGAATGTCGGTCGCGCAAGTGATTGGCGAAGGCTTGTTAGTGCATCAACAATTGGATGAGCACGAACTCGACCAACGCATCTGTGACGTAATGAAAGAGGTTGACCTCGATCCTGAAACGCGTCACCGTTACCCAAATGAGTTTTCTGGCGGTCAAAGGCAGCGTATTGCGATTGCTCGTGCTTTGATTTTAAAGCCAGAGTTTATCCTGCTCGATGAACCAACATCGTCATTGGACAGAACCGTTCAAGCTCAAGTATTGGATTTGCTGAAGTCACTTCAAGAAAAGTATGGCCTGACCTATTTGTTTATCAGTCATGATCTGAATGTCGTGAAATCCTTGTGTCATTACACCATCGTCATGAAAGCTGGCGAGGTAATAGAGAAGGGCGACACTGAGACTTTGTTTGGTAATCCGCAGCATGAATATACTAAGCAGTTGGTGAGTCTTTCGAATGTTGGTGGTGTTTTATAACGCAGAGGGTTTGTTTAAAACAAATGGGCTCTGGTTGAATTCAACATGGTCATTTCGTTGTTTTAAGATTACACTGCGCCCAATATTTCAGAAGTACATATTTAGGTAGAGGTCACCATGGACCAAGAACATTACGAAGACGCTGATTACGAAGGCCAAGAGCTGGGCGAAGAAGGCGAAGAGATTGAAATTGAAGCAATTGGTATTGATGTTTCGTCACAGCCAATCGAGCTCTACAAAGTGTTTAAAATTGCTAACCTAGTGAGTGGTGGCGGTGAAGCTAAGCACATCATCTCTGAAGGCTACGTAGCGGTAAATGGTGAGCTAGAAACCCGTAAGCGTCGTAAAATGTACGATGGCGACTTCTTTGAATTCAACCAAGAATACTATGTAGTGGTGTGTGATCAGCCAGTACAAGAAGAATCAGAAAAGCCGAAAAAGAAAGAAACGCCTAAAAAAGAGAACAAGGCGAAGAAAGGTCAGTCTAAAAAGGATTCTAAGAAGAAGGAATCTAAGAAAAGCAAAGCAGAAATGCTAAGCGCAAAGGCTGAACCAAAGAAAGAGAAAAAAGAGAAGAAACCGAGAAAGAAAGCGGATACGCCAAAGCCAACACGTGATGACAAAAGCGGCCGTAATTCGATTGAGTTCTTTTAAACTACAGTTCTAAACGACTGCTCTAAACTGCTTTTCTAAAACGAATCTTTTAAAACTATTCGTTTGAACATCAAGCAACGTTAGACCTAGGTTTTACGTTACGCAGATATCAAAAGGCTCACTAGTTAGTGAGCCTTTTTTGTATTTGTTTGCTAGCACAGTTAACGGCCAATAACGCTTATTCTCAGTGTCTTGTGTGAGAAGAAGTTAGCTCTGATGCACGTAACTGAGCAACGGCTTTCGCTAGTTCTAGCTGAGCTTGTGCAAAGTTAATGTCTATGTTGCCCTTGTTGATGTTCTCTAGAGCGGCATATTTCGCTTCTTCTGCGCGAGCGCGGTCAATGTCTTTACCATGCAAGGCCGTGTCGGCTAATAACGTAACCACATCCGGCTGAACTTCCAGCATCCCACCAGAGACATACAGCACTTGGCCTTCTGATTTAGGGTCTGTAACAAACACGGTTACGCCCGGTTTGATCTTACTGAGAAGCGGGGAGTGACCGGGGCGGATCCCCAGTTCACCGTCAGCGCCAGAAACGGCTAGGGCATACGCTGGACCTGAAAACAGCGTACCTTCCGCACTTACAATATTAAGTTGAAATGTATTATCTGTAATTCCGATAGCCATGGTGCACCTGCCTGTTAGAGTGATTTTGCTTTGTTAAGCACTTCGTCGATAGAGCCACAGTACAAGAACGCTTGCTCTGGGATATCGTCATATTCTCCGCTCAATAGACCTTTAAAGCCTCTTAGTGTTTCGCTTAGCGGTACAAAGACACCTTTCTGACCGGTAAACACTTCGGCTACGTGGTAAGGCTGCGTTAAGAAACGTTCAATCTTACGAGCGCGAGATACGGTCTGTTTGTCTTCAGTAGACAGCTCATCCATACCAAGAATCGCGATGATGTCTTTTAGCTCTTTGTAGCGTTGCAGCGTTGTTTGTACTTTTTGTGCAATGTCGTAGTGCTCTTGGCCTACGATCAGCGGATCTAACTGACGTGACGTTGAATCTAACGGGTCAATCGCAGGGTATAGACCCAGTGCCGCGATGTTACGAGACAGTACAACGGTCGCATCTAAGTGAGCAAAGGTTGTTGCTGGCGATGGGTCAGTCAAGTCATCCGCAGGTACGTATACTGCTTGGATAGAGGTGATAGAGCCTTGTTTTGTTGACGTGATACGCTCTTGAAGTACGCCCATCTCTTCAGCCAGTGTTGGTTGGTAACCTACTGCTGAAGGCATACGACCTAGCAGAGCTGATACTTCTGTTCCCGCAAGCGTGTAACGGTAAATGTTATCAATGAACAACAGTACGTCACGACCTTCATCACGGAAGCGCTCAGCCATAGTTAGGCCTGTAAGTGCTACACGTAGACGGTTTCCCGGTGGCTCGTTCATTTGACCGTAAACCATGGCTACTTTGTCTAGTACACCTGCTTCTTTCATCTCGTAGTAGAAGTCGTTACCTTCACGAGTACGCTCACCTACACCGGTAAACACAGAAAGACCTGAGTGGGCTTTGGCGATGTTGTTGATAAGCTCCATCATGTTGACGGTTTTACCTACACCAGCACCACCGAACAGACCAATTTTACCACCCTTAGCGAATGGACAGATAAGGTCGATAACCTTAACGCCTGTTTCTAGAAGCTCAGTGCTGTTTGCTTGTTCTTCATAAGAAGGGGCTTCACGGTGAATCTCGTAGTTTTCTTTCTGACCGATTTCACCACACTCATCGATAGGTTGACCAAGCACGTTCATGATACGGCCTAGCGTTTCTTCGCCGACAGGAACCGTGATTGGAGAGCCTGTGTTTTCAACCGTTAGGCCACGACGTAAGCCATCTGACGTACCCATTGCAATACAACGAACGATATTGCTACCCAGTTGTTGTTGTACTTCCAATACTAACGAGCTTGCTTCGTCGCTAGTCACTTTCAATGCATCATAAACGCGTGGGCTGTTGCCGCCGCTGAACTCGACGTCAACCACCGCGCCGATTACTTTAACTATTTTTCCAACACTCATTCTTAAATCCTCAAATTCTGTTCTTGACCCAGTCTTTTCTAGCCCTAGACAGCTTGGGCACCTGAGACTATTTCACTCAGCTCTTGGGTAATGGCAGCCTGACGCGCCTTGTTGTAGACCAACTGCAAGTCATCAATGAGTTGGCCTGCGTTATCAGTCGCCGCTTTCATAGCGACCATTCGGGCTGCTTGCTCACAGGCAATGCTCTCAACAATGCCTTGATACACTTGCGATTCGATGTATCGATGTAACAGTTCTGAGAGTATGTCTTTGGGTGCTTGCTCATAGATGTAGTCCCAACGACGCGCTTTTTTAGGCTCACCACCTTCCTCAGAATCCGAAGGGTGGGGGAGCAACTGCAAGGTCGTTGGCGCTTGAACCATGGTGTTGACGAACTGGTTGTAAACGAGATACAAGCTATCGATTTTACCTTCGTCGTAATGCCCGAGCATCGCATTCACCGTACCTAAGATGTCTTCTAACTTAGGTGTATCGCCAAGACCTGACGTTTGTGCAATAACGTTGCCGCCGCGTTGGAAGAACGAGATAGCCTTAGATCCCACTAAGGTTGTTTCTACCTCGACTCCCTTGGTGCGCCATTGCTCCATTTCTTCTAACACTTTCTTGAACAAGTTTGAGTTCAAGCCACCACACAAGCCGCGATCGGACGAGATAATGATGTAAGCGACACGCTTAGGTTCACGCTGTTGCAGGTAAGGGTGCTGGTACTCCAGGGAACCCGATGCAACATGAGAGATAACTTTTCGCATGTTCTCGGCGTAGGGGCGAGTTAGCGTCATGTTGTCTTGAACCTTGCGCATCTTACTTGCTGCAACCATTTCCATTGCGCTAGTGATTTTCTGAGTGTTACTAACACTGGCTATCTTGGTGCGAATTTCTTTAGTACTTGCCATAATCTGCTCCTATTTGTTTTGATTTCCAGCTAACAAACCGGAGCACTTACCAAGCTTTCATCCCAACAAAACCTTCTAGGATCTCTTTAAGAGCACCGTCGATTTCGTCATTGTAATCGCCTGTCGCGTTGATTTTTTCGAACAACGCAGGGTTCTGACCTTTGGCATAAGCAATCAGCTCTTCTTCAAAACGGGCAATGTTGTTTAGCTCAACACCGACCAAGTAGCCTTTCTCTGCTGCGTAGATAACCGTTGCTTGCTCAGCGACTGACATTGGAGAGTATTGTTTTTGCTTCATTAATTCGGTAACACGCTCACCATGGTCTAGCTGTTTGCGCGTCATCTCATCTAAGTCAGAAGAGAACTGAGCAAAGGCCGCCAGCTCGCGATATTGAGCTAATGAAGTACGGATACCACCAGACAGTTTCTTGATGATCTTGCATTGCGCCGCACCACCCACACGAGATACCGAGATACCTGGGTCTACTGCAGGACGTAAGCCTGAGTTAAACAATTGGGTTTGAAGGAAAACCTGACCATCGGTGATTGAGATTACGTTGGTTGGTACAAACGCTGATACGTCACCCGCTTGAGTTTCAATGATCGGAAGCGCCGTTAATGAGCCAGTTTGACCTTTCACTTCACCGTTAGTGAACTTCTCTACATACTCTGCATTCACTCGTGCTGCACGTTCTAGAAGGCGTGAGTGAAGGTAAAATACGTCGCCAGGGAAGGCTTCACGACCCGGTGGGCGTTTCAATAGCAACGAGATTTGACGGTAAGCAACGGCTTGTTTTGATAGGTCATCATAGATGATCAATGCATCTTCACCGCGGTCACGGAAGTATTCACCCATGGTGCAACCCGCATAAGGGGCTAGGTATTGAAGCGCTGCAGACTCTGATGCTGATGCCACGACTACGATGGTGTTTTTTAGCGCATCGTGGTCTTCGAGTTTACGAACCACGTTAGCGATAGTGGAGGCTTTTTGGCCAATCGCCACATACACACATTTGATGCCAGAATCTTTCTGATTGATGATCGCATCGATAGCTAACGCTGTTTTACCCGTCTGACGGTCACCGATGATAAGTTCACGTTGACCACGACCGATTGGCACCATGGTATCAACCGCTTTATAGCCAGTTTGAATTGGCTGATCAACAGACTTACGTTCGATTACACCGGGTGCAATCACTTCTACAGGGTCGAGTCGGTCACAACTTACTGGGCCTTTGCCATCGATTGGCTCGCCTAATGTGTTCACAACACGGCCAAGAAGACCGTTACCGACGGGGACTTCCAAGATACGACCTGTACCTTTCACTTTCATACCTTCAGATAGGTCTGTGTAGGGGCCCATAACCACCGCACCTACTGAGTGCGTATCGAGGTTAAGTGCGAGTGCGTATTTGCCACCTGGTAGCTCAATCATCTCGCCTTGCATAACATCAGCAAGGCCATTGATTGTGATGATGCCATCACGAACCGATACGATAGTGCCTTCATTGCGAGCCTCGGTGCTCACATTAAATTTCGAGATGCGTTCTTTGATTAGATCGCTGATTTCATTTGAATTTAATTGCATAATTGTTACCTATCTCGCGTGAAGTTGATGAGCCAATCGGTCAATTGATGTGTTTAAAGAACCATCGATAACGGTTTCACCCGCCTTGATGACCATTCCACCTACTAACGTGTCATCAATAACCTGCTTCATTTCAACCTGACGCTCTAATTTCTTCTCAAGTGCAGCTGTTAGTGACGTAACTTGATCTTGTGTCAGCATTTCTGAACTGGTGACAGTGACAGGCACTACACGTTCATGTTCGTCCTTTAGCTCGCAGTACAATTCAAACAGGTCTCTTACAACAGAAAGGCGGCCGTTCTCGGCCAAGACTCGAATAAGATTAATGACGTGGTCATCAACGAGTCCTTGGCAAATATGAATGATGAGGTTTGCCAGCTCTTCTGTTTGGTGTGTAGAAGCACCTTCTGCTGAAGAAATCTGACTAGCGATCGTTTCTTCTTCCGCGACAGCCACAAGAATGGACAGCATTGAGTGCCACTCTTGTAACTGGTTTTCACCTAAAGCAAATTCAAACGATGCTTTGGCGTAGGGATGAGCAATATTGGTGTAATCTGACATATTGCCTCTCCTTAGAGTTCGCTAATCATTTGGTCAACTAGCGCTCGGTTCGTTGCGGAATCTAGGTTTTTGCTAATCAGTTTCTGTGCACTTTGAATTACTGCGTCTGCCATATCTGCCTGAAGTTCACGGCGTATCTTTTGGCGTTCGCCTTCTAGCTCAGCTCTACCTTGTTCTAAGATGCGTGCCTTTTCTTGCTCGGCTTCTTGTTGCGCTAAGCTGATGATTTCATTGCGGCGTTTTCGGCCCTGTTCAACCAGTTCAGTAACATCTTTTCTTGCATCTTCGATGAGTTGCGCGCCATTTGATTTTGCTAGTTCTAGCTCTTTCGCAGCGTTCTCTGAGTGGCGTAAACCATCAGCGATTTCTTTTTGGCGCTCGTCTAACATCGCGGTGAGAGGGGGCCATACATATTTCATGCAGAGCCAAACAAAAATCACGAATGAGATTGCTTGTCCAAACATGCTTGCATTTAAGTTCATACCTTCCTCACTAAATCTTGATTATTTACAAATCGATCTTTCAAAGCGGTTTGATTAAGCCACGGCGAAGATGATGTATAGACCGATACCAACACCGATCATCGGTACTGCATCCACAAGACCCATCATGATGAAGAATTGAGTACGAAGCATTGGAGTAAGGTCTGGTTGACGCGCAACACCTTCAAGGTATTTACCTGCTAAGTTACCAATACCAGATGCTGCACCTGCTGCACCTAAACCGATCAGTAATGCACCTGCTACATATAAAACTGCGCTTACGATATCCATTTGTATCTCCGATAAATAATGTGTTAGTTAAATTTTTTAGTTATTAATTAGTGGTGTTCTTCTGTTGCCATACCTAAATAAACAACGGTCAGTACCATAAATATAAATGCTTGCAAGAATACGATTAATATGTGGAATAGTGCCCAAGGAACACTCAGTGCCCATTGCATCCACCATGGCATTAATGCGATCAGAATAAATATCATCTCACCTGCATACATGTTTCCAAATAATCGTAAGCCTAGTGATATAGGTTTTGAAATTAATGTTATTAATTCAAGAACTAAGTTAACAGGGTATAAAAGAGGGTTATCAAATGGCTGCGTAGTAAGCTCTTTGATAAAGCCTTTCAATCCTTTATTTTTAAATGTATAAGTCAACAGTAAGATAAATACACCGAGTGCCATCGACATTGGAATATTTACGTCCGCCGTTGGTAGATCTCTAAAGTGTTCTAGACCCATTGCACGACTTAATGCTGGTATGAAATCTATTGGTAATAAATCGACCGCGTTCATTAACAACACCCAAACAAAAGTGGTTAATGCCAGTGGCCCTATTAATTTATCCTCCGCTTGAAAAATCTCTTTTACTAGGTTGTTTACAAAATCAAATATCAGTTCGATAAAACATTGAAATCGACCTGGAACACCGCTAGTGCCCTTAGTCACTACGTATCGAAAAGCTCCAATAAACAGTAAACCCGTAATCCAAGATACCAACATCGAGTCGATATTGAACGCCCAGAAACCATCACCTGTAGTTAAGAAGGTTAAGTGATGCTCTATGTATTCGTGAGCGGTAGTTACTTGATCCATACTACACGTACTCCGATCTTGTAGAGGCAGTAATAAATGGTGTTAAGAAGTACCCAACCATAGTGAGAATATATGCGTACAATATTACTGGGTTATCCAATTTGAAAAACTGGAACGCCAAGATAAACATTAAGAACGTATAAGTTATTTTCACGACACGACTCATTTGCATTAAGTCACGTAAACTATAATTAGGATTCTTGCGCACCTTTAGGCTTGCATATATAAAACCAAACAGCGGAGGTAGCATCGCAATTCCGATACCCAAAGCCGACGATTCCATATCTACTTTATTACCAAAAAACACTTCATATAAAACTACACCGACGGCTAATACTACTTGGCAGAGAACAACTCTTTTAGCAGCAACAAGAATGTCACCACTTATCCCATTAAGCCTCATAATAAAACCTTATATTTAACAGTGTAAGCTCATATAAAACACAGTTTGAATATGTCTTGCTACTCGCATTTACTTGTTAATAAAACTTTGCTTGTTAACAAAGAGATAATCTTGCTGGTTTTATATCTCCTGACGAAATAGAACGATATAAACTAGTTCGCTCTCGTTTCGACAAAATATAAACTACGCCTAAAATTATGTGATCAAAACGACAAATATTGATATCAATAATTCCATTTTTGAAATGAATGTTTTTCATTTATGAAAGTAATAGTTCTATCACTTTATTCATGAATATTTAAGATGCTTTATCCTTGTGAAAAAGAGGGTCTTTTTAGAAGGGAGTAGCGAGCTAAATTTTCAACTTATGATCTTATCAATTAAGACTATTCAAACACTTAGGTTCATTTACAAGCTGAGTTGTGAAGTGTGATTTTGGTAGGGTTAAGCTTGTTTGAGGCAATGATGGAAGATCTGGTTTTTCTGGTAAATTAAACGTACGTCGCTCCTTATCAATAAGCGAATATTTTTTATATTGTCGTCAGCTTGTCACTAATTGCGTGCGCGAGAGTGAAAATTCAGCGCCTAAATGTTGATGATATAGGAGTGAAATGGGGGACTGGGTGTGCGAGAAGCATGGTGCGGAGAAGAAACACCGAGTTTTGAGGAAGTAAATGGCAGCAGAGCGCTGCCTAATTTACTTAATCTAGGCTCTCTTATGACTCTTCATAACTGAGGTATTGAATACATAAGTCATGGAAAGCCTGTGCTTGTGGCGAGATCGTACGATCAGACAGTCTGAAAATGCCGATTTGTCGTTGCAAGGGTGGGTCAATTAGCGGAATCCACACCAAGCGGGTTTCATTGGTTGGGAAAGCCAGCTTAGGTAGCGTGGTCACGCCTATCCCGAGCTCTAACACCGAAAAAAGCGAGGTAATGTTCTCGACAGAGTACAGGGCTTGTTCGCTGAGCATGCGCGCAGGTGTTGGGTCCAGTAGGGTGCAAGTCCCGTTACGAATGAAGGGCTGCTTTAACAAGGTTTGCCATTCGATTCCTTCCCGTTGAGAGGCGATAGGGTTATCTTTGAGGCACACCACACCGATAGGATCAGAAAGCAAAGGCGTGAAGTCGATGCTCTCTTCTTCTAAATGGGAGCTATTACCGAGGGCAACATCCACCTCGCCAGAGAGTAATCTTGCTTCTACCCCTGCCGCATTATCATCAATCAAACTCACTTCTACATTCGGGTACTGCTCACAAAATGCCCCTAAAACACTAGGGATGAGTTTTGCGGCCACCGAAGGCACGCTCGCTATTCGAACTCTTCCTTGTTGTCCTGCTGCCGCTGCGCGTAAGTCATTGTCTAATGCTTTGTAAACGTTCAGAAATTGAATGATCTTGGGCAAACATATTTCTCCAAAAGGCGTCAGTGTCGATTTGTTGCCTGTTTCAAACAGAGGTTGGCCGAGTATTTTTTCCAACTCTTTTATCGAAGTCGAAAGTGCCGCTTGCGATCGATTTGCACGGTGAGATGCCGCTCTAAATCCACCTTCTTCGACCACCAAAACGAAATGTTTTAACTGTTGTAGCTTAATACTCATGACTCCGATCCTTCTCTAGCCCTTGCTATACCTTACTTTTTGCAAGGTGATAGATTTTATTTATCAAATGCACAAAATTTACCGTTAGATTTATCAGGCGTCAAGGTGCAGTATTTAACCATCTTGAAACATAGTTGTTACAAAGTTGGATGAAATCGTGAACGCACAAACTAAAAAACACCCAGTAAAAACCTCTCTTTTTGCTTCAAAAGCACCACTAGAGTGGGCAATCGTTAATAACGGCACTCTATACACTGCGCAGATTCCAATCGATGAAACGGGCGCAGTAGTAGAAGGCGGTATTGAAGCGCAAACGCGTCAGACTTTTAACAACCTTGTTCATACCTTGGAGTGTGCAGGCGAATCGATGGATTCTGTGCTGCAGGTTCTGATTTACGTGACTGACCGTGAATACCTGAAAACGGTAAACAGCGTATACGGAGAATACTTCAACGCACCTTATCCAAATCGTGCAGCAGTCGTTGTTGCAGGGCTAGCTAGAGAAGAGATGTTGGTTGAGTTCGTGGTTTATGCATCGGCGTCTCAACCTGAATAAATGGACTGTGAACTGAGGCAATTTGCCAATCAAAGCTGTTTGTCTACGCAGATCTTTACTGATACAAGCGAATAGTTTTACGTTTAGATACAAAATTAATACTTATTCTCTATATAAATTAACAATTTATTAATTAATCCGATGGTTGCCAGACTCAACCGCAACCTAACGTTACAAGGACAGAATGATGACTCACTTACAGAATGTTCAAGCAGAAAACGCACTTTACATTGGCGGCGAATGGCAAGCGGGTGTAAGCACCGTAGCGAACATTAACCCATCAGATATTTCTGAAAATATTGGCAACTTTGCACAAGCAAGTGCTGAACAAGTTCAACAAGCGATTTCAGCGGCGAAACACGCTCAACCAGAGTGGGAAAAAACGCCGATTGAACGCAAGCAAGCGGTGCTTCAAGCGATTGGTGATGAGCTGATTGCCCGTTGTGATGAGCTGGGCACTTTGCTATCTCGTGAAGAAGGTAAGCCTTTTGCTGAAGGTCGCGGTGAGATTTACCGTGCAGGTCAGTTCTTCCAATACTTTGCGGCTGAAGTGCTTCGCCAAATTGGTGACAACGCAGATTCTGTACGCCCGGGTGTTTCTGTTGAAGTGACTCGCGAAGCGGTGGGCGTTATCGGCATTATCTCTCCTTGGAACTTCCCGACAGCAACAGCAGCTTGGAAAATTGCTCCAGCATTGGCTTTCGGTAACAGCGTTATTTGGAAACCAGCAAACCTAACACCAGCAAGTGCGGTCGCGCTTACAGAGATCATCCACCGCCAAGGTATCCCTGCAGGTACGTTTAACCTTGTACTGGGTAGCGGTTCAACAGTAGGTGATGCACTGATCAACTCTAAAGAAGTGAACGGTGTGAGCTTTACCGGTTCTGTTGATACGGGTCGTAAAGTGGCAGCGGCTACAGCGCCAAACTTCGTTCGATGCCAACTAGAAATGGGCAGTAAGAACGCACTTGTTATTGCTGACGATGCTGATATCCAAACTGCGGTTGATGCAACGATTGCAGGTTCTTTCTCTGGCGCAGGCCAAAAATGTACCGCGTCTTCTCGCCTTGTGGTTATGGATAGCATTCACGACCAATACGTTGAAGCACTGATTAAACGTATGAGCGAGCTGAAAGTGGGTCACGCACTGGAAGAGGGGGTGTTCATGGGCCCTGTCGTTGATGGCAACCAACTTGAAGCAAACCTAGGTTGGGTTGAGAAAGCACGTCAAAGCGGCGGTGAGCTGGCATTTGGTGGCGAACGCTTGAGTATGAAGCACGAAGGTTTCTACATGTCTCCAACGCTGTTCTTGAACACTAAGAACGATTGGGAAGTGAACCAAGAAGAAGTGTTCGCACCAATGGCAAGTGTGATTCGTGTCGCTGACCTAGAAGAAGCGATTGCGACAACCAACGACACTCGCTTCGGTCTAACAGGCGGCATCATTACTCAGAGCCTACGTACTAGCGCAATGTTCAAGCAACAAGCGCAGACCGGTTGTGTGATGGTCAACCTACCAACAGCAGGCACGGATTACCACGTACCGTTTGGTGGTCGTAAAGAGTCTAGCTTCGGTCCTCGTGAGCAAGGTCAATACGCGAAAGAGTTCTACACAGTGGTTAAGACGGCTTACCAACGTCCTTACTAATCCACTTTCTAAATAAGAATTGGATAGCTGAATTAACTTCCTAGCTATCCAGCTATCGAATTGGCCTGATTCACAGAGTCAGGCCAACATTCAAACCAAAGCAGCAAACGAACTTAGACAAGTGATTTAACCCATTTTTGAAAACATGTTATTTGAGCGTGTTTTCAAAACCGAGCTAGAACACTGAGCTTTCAATAGGAGTGGTTATGTACCAGCAACGGATTGTTATAGATGGATTGCAATACTGCAATTGGAACAGAGAATATTTCCAAACACTAAAGGCGAGCGGCATTACAGCAGTTCACGCTACCGCGGTTTACCACGAGACGGCTCGTGAAACCTTATCTCGCTTTGCAGAATGGAATTTAAGATTCGAGCAGAACGCAGACCTTATCATGCCGATTCACTCAATGGCTGATCTCGAGACTGCAAAAGCGACTGGCAAAGTCGGCATTTTCCTTGGTGCTCAAAACTGTTCTCCAATCGACGATGAGATCGGTCTTATCGAAGTGATGCGTAAGCAAGGCCTTTTGATCATGCAACTGACGTACAACAACCAGAGCTTATTGGCGACGGGTTGCTACGAGAAGAACGACACAGGTATTACTCGCTTTGGTAAACAAGCCATCGAAGAGATGAACCGAGTGGGCATGATCATAGATATGTCTCACAGTGCCGAGCGCTCAACACTTGAAGCAATCGACTTGTCTTCTCGTCCTATTTGTATCAGCCATGCGAACCCAACGTTTGCTCATGATGCACTACGAAATAAATCAAACGATGTGATTAAAGCTCTAACCGCACGCGGCGGCTTAATCGGATTCAGCTTGTACCCATTCCACTTACCAAATGGCAGTCAATGTACGTTGGAAGATTTCTGCCAGATGGTTGCGACTACGGCTGACATGGTTGGCGTAGAGCACCTCGGTATTGGCAGTGACCTATGCTTAAACCAACCTCAAGCCGTTCTTGAATGGATGAGAAATGGTCGTTGGTCTAAAGCAATGGACTACGGCGAAGGCTCTGCGAACAACTCAGGTTGGCCAGATGCGTTGCCTTGGTTCTGTGGTAGTGCGGGTATGGAAAACATATATAACGGATTGATGCGTCATGGTTTCAGTGAGTCTGAAGCTGGGCAAGTCTTGGGAGAAAACTGGTTTAACTTCTTGAAAGATGGCCTAGAGCCTCAAACCAAGGGTTAACGGTTTCTCGCGAGCCATCATCGAATTAGCAGCCTTCTAACAAACGTTCAATAAGCAAGTGCTGCTTAAACCAATTTCACTATTCAAAAGGAACAACGGTCTATTTCGCAACGCGGTAACCCAAACATGGATTAGCCTGCCCAACACAAAAAACAATAGGGCAGGTGTTAAATACACCCTTGTAGTCATCATTCAAATGACAGCTGCAAAGAAACCTCTGGAGTCAGAGTATGTCTGATTTAACCAATAGCGTGAAATCTTCAAGCTTAAATGCGGGTCAAGCACACACAACAATTAATGCAAAAAGCAACACAAACGAGTCTGAGTCTACGTCAGACAAATTAGGCCTATCCAACCCAGCACTTTGGTACAGCGGCGGTTTTATCGCTCTGTTCGTGGCACTTGCTCTATTTGATGGCGAGCTGTTATCAAGCCTAGTAAATACGGGCTTTGCATGGTCTGTAAAAGTATTCGGTCCTTACTGGCAAATGCTTCTTCTTCTGACTTTTCTTATTGGTCTTGGCCTGGCGGCAGGGCGAACAGGCAAGGTTATCCTAGGCGGCATCGCTAAACCTGAAATGGACGGCTTCCGTTGGATGGCGATCATCTTCTGTACGCTACTGGCAGGTGGCGGTGTATTTTGGGCAGCAGCAGAGCCTATCGCTCACTACGTTAGCCCACCACCATTGTACGGCGCACAAGAAAACGCACAGCAAGGCGCGGTGAATGCTTTATCGCAATCCTTCATGCACTGGGGTTTTCTAGCATGGGCCATTGTCGGTAGCTTAACGTCTATTGTGGTGATGCACCTTCACTACGACAAAGGCTTACCGCTTAAACCTCGTATTTTGCTTTACCCAGTTTTAGGCGAGCGAGCATTGAAAGGTCACACCGGCGCATTGATTGATGCATGTTGTATTGTCGCAGTAGCGGCGGGCACCATTGGTCCTATCGGCTTTTTAGGCTTGCAAGTGAGCTACGCACTGAACGCACTGTTTGATATTCCTGATGGCTTCACGACGCAGCTTATCATCATCCTGTTCGCTATCGTTCTATACACATTGTCGGCATTAAGTGGTCTTAACCGCGGAATGCAAATGCTAAGCCGTTACAACGTAATTTTAGCAATGTCATTGATGGTCTACATTCTGATCTTCGGCCCAACAAACTTCATTTTCAATGGCTACATCCAAGGTGTAGGCAGCATGATAGACAACTTCATCCCAATGGCAACATACCGTGGTGACGAAGGTTGGTTGAGCTGGTGGACAGTATTCTTCTGGGGTTGGTTCTTAGGTTACGGCCCAATGATGGCAATCTTCATCGCACGTATTTCACGCGGTCGTAGTATTCGCCAATTGGTATCAACCATCAGTCTTATTGCACCGTTCGTAACATGTTTCTGGTTCACCATTGTTGGCGGTTCTGGCCTTGCGTTTGAAATTGCAGACCCAGGCAGCGTAAGTAAAGCGTTCGAAGGCTTTAATTTACCTGGCGCGCTACTGGCAGTAACTCAGCAACTACCAATGCCAATGCTTATCTCTATTCTGTTCTTGATCTTGACGACGATCTTCATCGTAACGACAGGTGACTCAATGACTTACACCATCAGTGTGGTAGTCAGCGGTGAGACAGAGCCTAACGCAATTATTCGTACTTTCTGGGGTGTGATGATGGGGGTAACAGCATTGATTCTGATTTCCCTAGGTTCCGGCGGTATTTCAGCGCTGCAATCATTCATAGTTATCACAGCGGTACCGGTGTCCTTAATCTTGCTGCCATCACTTTGGAATGCGCCTCAAATCGCAATCAAGATGGCGAAAGATCAAGGCTTATAAAACATCAATGCCGGTATAAAGAAGAAAATGTAGAGATAAAGCTCTCTAAAAACTGAAGATAAACAAGGTGTGAGCCTTTGAAAGAAGGCTGATACAAGATTCCGGAAGGAAGATAAAAACCGTACTGGTGAAGATACACCGGGCGGCACGTATTTAGGTCAATCGATCTAGTCAGGACAAATAATAAGGGGTGAGCTCGCTTACCCCAAATAACGTGAAAGCTACCCAACACACTGTAACAACGAATGCTTCAAATGATGGCAACGTTCGGTTCGGAATGGCTAGCAAAATCCTATAACTATAAGGTGGTGAGCAAAATGGATGCACATCGTTCTACCTACACTGAATCAGCACTACGTGACGCGACTGTCGTCATGGCTCCGGAAAGGCTAGGTGCAATGCACCAAACACGTATCAGCTTCGTTAGAACTCTGATTCGTAAAATGGCGCAGCAAGAATGGAAAGTGACCAAACATGAATGGCAATTAGACGCTCAGGGCTTTGGTCATGTTATCTATAAGCTTGCGACGCCAAACCATGTTTATCATTTGGTTGTTTTCTGCGATGAGATTGCAGATGACGAACGAAATGACCGTGTAATTGCTGAAAAGTGGGACGTAACGTTTGCGCTTGTTCTTGGTGATGTTGATGTCGCCCTACTTGAAAGACTTCGTGCGAATGTACCGCTTCAAGAAGCAGGCCGTAATCCAAATAATGTGCTTGTGTTGGCGCGTGCAAACAAAAGTGTACGTGTGTTTGAACACATCGTGAGTCACTTGGCTAAAGGTGTTCAACCAACGCCAAAAGAGCTGGCTGAAGTGGGTTACATCCTGCGAACGACAGCGGTATACGGTAATGGAAAATTTGGTATTGCTGACTTTAAAATCTTGGAAAAGAATCCAGATTTTAATCAATCGTTCAGTGCTCAAATGTGTGCTGTTTATATGCTGCGTGAGTTCAGCCTAGATTGGGTTCATTACCTAGCGGAGCAACAAGGCGGTGAACAAGCGATTACCTTGCACAGAGGCTTACAACGCTACCTAGGTGTGGGTAATGCCACAGGTTTAGGTATGGCGCCATATCTGATTAACCACCCAAGTATTGTCGATCAATGGATGACAACCCGTGAGCATGCATTAGCTGACGTGTTAGCTAATCACACGGATACGGCATTGATTGAGCCCCTACGTACATTAGTTAAAAAAGCGATTTGTCATTTAGAACAAGTTGTTACCATCAATGAAAATCAGCAAGAGTTGAACAAAACCGCTGTTGATGAGTTGAAACACGCAGAACAGTCACTAGAAGCTTCTGTAAACCATTGCGATACATGGGCGCAGTTAGTTGAACAATCTAAGCACATGAGTATGGAAGCCCAAGAAATCCTTATCTCATGCTTGATGGAATTGTACCCAGAATTAGTGGACGCCCATCAAGAGCATATGAATTGTAGCGAAACACTCTCGCTTCCTAGTGGCAAGAAGATCCAAGACCTATTGGTTGTGTTAGAAGAAAAGTACCGTTGGGCGATCACGACTGACTTTACGAAAGCAGAAAATAACTACTGGTTCTGGTATCGCTCTCAGGACAAAGAAGAGCCAAGGCTCGGTGTTCGAGGCGAGGAACTCGGCGAAGAGCGCGAACTGCCGTTGGATATCGGCCGTCAAGCTTACCGTCTGTACCATGCTTTATTGCAATTCGCGCCAGAGCTTTCATTGGCTGAATTCCTTGTTAAACAACCGCAGCATCGTGCCATTGCGCGCCGTGTGTGGACGTTAGGTAACAAGGCGATGGGCGACATTCAAATGAACGTGCTGCACCAAGACTCGCCACCAATGCATTTGCTGCGTTGTAAGCTAGCGATGTTTGGAGCGACTAAGTTTGATCCTCGCTCAGACCGTTGGGTACGAGTGACGTTTTTCCAAGGTGCACCGTTGCTTGATGAAATTCATCAGGACGAATGGGTGTTCCCAATCTTACCAAGTGAAGCGGAGATCGCTGACTCAAATAAAGTTCCTACACATATCAACGCTCAACATGGAGGTAAATCGTTATGATCGTTTCTCACAATGAACTGGTAGCGGCCGTTAATAAAGCCTTTCTGGGTATGCGTCGTACATGTGGTGAAGCCGATGTGATAGCGAACATGGTGGCAGATTTACAAATGGTTGGCTTGGATGGTGTTCGTCATTTTAACAATGCGAGCAACTTTATGGGGCTAGAAGACGATTGCCCTGTAGACATCCAAGTGACAAGCGACAACACAGTTGAAGTGGACCTGCACAAGGCGAGCTTAGCGTGTCATCTTCCTGTGGTGATGGATTACGCCATTGAAAAAATGGTCGGTAAAAAGACGCTGAAAATCGAGCTAAACAACTGCCATAACCGTTGGTTAGCGTACAGTGAGCTTGTAAAACTGGCAGCGAAAGGCATCGCATGTACCGCACGTTGGGATAATGGCTCAAATCCTAAGAGCACCTTGTATGTGCTTAACCGTGGTTGCGTTGCACCAGAACTGTTTTTATCAGATTTGCCTCTGGCATCGGACGATCATATCCACAATATGACCATCGAGCTTTCCGTCCAGGATTTCGATATCGAACGTTTGTCAGATGGCTACCAAACACACATTGAATCGGAAGCGCTTTTTAAAACTCAAGAGAAGGCGTGGAACGAGGGCATTGAAGTTGACGATGGAGAGTGGGGCGCGTTGAAAGAAACGGCGACGGCTATCCTTGTTGAAAACAGCCAACGTTCAATTCAAGGTGCAGGTGAGCTCGAGGCTTCTTAGCTTTATTTTATAGAGCTATAAGTTACAGAAGCTCAGTTTATAGATCTTTGGCTTATAGAAACTAAACCTATAAAGCCTGAGCTTGTTCAACCTAAAAACCTCATTTACAACAGATAAAGCCAAAGAGCTTAACGTATCCTCACCTCGTTAAGCTCTTTTTATTTGTCTCCCGTTTTCATTCTTCCTCTCAATAGAGCACCCCTTAAACCTTCTGTTTTGAAACAAGTTGTTACGCGTATAAAGCTAATTTGGCGATTTAATGAAGTACCTTCACATTCAGGTTCAACAAACGGTTTCATTTACAAGCTAGTATGCGTATCTTGCTAACTACGGTGCCAAAGGGTGCCATTTTTATTCGTACCAATGACTTTAGAATCAGATAAAAAGGAATGAAGCGTGCAAGCTAACTTTATTGATGGAGCCACCCTGTACCGTCAGCACTCTTTCGAGTTGCCACTTGATTATCAAGCCAAAGATGGACAACAGATCCAAGTCTTCGCACGTGAGCTGGTTGATCTCGCTAAAGATGAGCAAGAGCTGCCGTGGTTGATCTACTTTCAAGGCGGCCCAGGTTTTCCTTCTCCACGGGTGAGTGGTCAATCGGGTTGGCTAAAGCGTGCATTACAAAACTACCGTGTTCTGCTTCTAGACCAACGTGGTACTGGCAACAGCACGGTTATCAGCCATGAAACTTTGGCGCATTTGTCTCCAGAACAACAAGTCGAATACTTAACGCATTTCAGAGCGGATAACATCGTTCGTGACGCTGAAGCGATTCGTGAACAGTTTGGTATTAAGCAATGGTCGACGATTGGTCAAAGCTTTGGTGGCTTCTGTACACTGAGCTATTTGTCACTGTTCCCACAGAGCTTGCAGCGTTGTTATGTGACGGGCGGCATTCCTTCTATTGAACGAGAAGCTGACGATGTTTATCGTGCGACTTACAAGCGTGTAGAAGACAAAAACAGAGCTTTCTTTGCTCAGTTCCCACAAGCACAAGCTATGTGTCGCGAGATCTCTGATTACCTGCTCAACAACGATGTGAGACTGCCAAACGGTCAGGTGTTCACAGTTGAACAGTTCCAGCTAATAGGTATTAATCTTGGTGGCGGCGAAGCAAACCTTCCAATGTATTTCACACTGGAGAGTGCGTTTGTTGAAGTGAACGGTAACAGACAGCTGAGCTACAGCTTCCTAAATCAAATGCAGCAAGAGCAGGGTTACTTAACTAACCCAATTTACGCAATCTTGCATGAATCGATTTACTGTCAAGGTACAGCGTCTAACTGGTCTGCACATCGTGTTCGTGAGCAGTACCCACACTTCAACTACCAATCGGGCAGTGAGTTCTGGTTTACTGGTGAAATGGTGTACCCATGGATGTTCGACCAACTTGAAACGCTGAAGCCACTGCGTGAAGCCGCGAACATGTTGGCTGAAAAGTCGGACTGGGGCACTTTGTACAACGCAGAGCAGTTGAGCAAGAATACAGTGCCAATGGCGTGTGCCGTTTACGCCGATGACATGTACGTTGAGTTGGATTACAGCCGTGAAACATTGGCGAACATTCCTAACTCGAAAGCGTGGATCACCAATGAATATGAACACAATGGCTTGCGAGTAGACGGCGAAAGGATTGTCGATAAATTGATGACGATGGTTGAAGCGTTAGAAAATCTGCCAAAGTAATCAAGCTATTTGCACTAGAAACAAGATGCGTTAGAAGCTTTCTACTTTAGAAACTATCTACGTTAGAAATACGATACGCCAGAAACAAGAAAACGCTGCACCCATGCAGCGTTTTTTTATGTCATCGAACTATTCGATTTAAGGAACTAGGAGGGGTAGCCCTTGAAGCCATTAAGGTTGGATGACGATATCTTGATTTTCAGTGGTCGATAAGCTGGCGCGGTTTTGTTCGATAAGCTGAGCCGCATAAGAGGGAGTCACAGCTTGAATTTCGCCTTTTGAACGAATCGTTAATGCTTCCCACGCATGATCACGGTATTTGCCTGTTTGTGTATATTCAATAAGTACTCTCATGATTCTTCCATCCGATGTGTGGTTAACGTGCTACTAACATTAGCGCCATTATTGTGGTTACACACCTGTTAAAAATGGAACATAAGATTAACCAAATGAGAATGCGTGTAACTTGAAAAACAGACCCAACTGCACTTATCTTCTTAACCGCGTTTATCGCAACTAACCGTATTTATCGCAACTAACAGCATTTATCGTAACCAACCTTACTTATCGTAAATAGCGTCCATAAAAAAACGCTGCACAATGGCAGCGTTAAAGTTGAGATAGGTTGAAGATTGCTTAGCTGTTTTCTAAGCCAACAATCTTGCGTGCAGACATCACTGCACTATCCAAATCGGTCAATCTACCAGCACTTGCTGGACCAAGAACTGATGAATACAAAGCCAACTGCTTCTCAAATGATAAATCTAATTGGTTATATAGATTTTGGCGGATTTGAGCGTGTTGCTGAGGCTTTGCGCTCGACAGGCCTTCCAACGTATCGTAGATGAGTGTAGTTGTATCCATAACTGTCCTTAGTACATCTTTAGAAAATTTTGCATATTATGCACTTGGTATCATCTTTGTTCTGCGAGATTGATCGCATTATGTGCAGCTCTGCTTAATTGTGTAATCAGTTAGTTACAATTGTGTTGTACGGCAAAGTGTCGGAACTCGGGTTTGGGCAAAAGAAAAGGAGACACAGTGGTCTCCTTTTGGCTTGTTAGCAAAGATAAAAGTTACGTGCTGTTCGCTGTTTATTGAGCCAATCGGCTACGCACAGCTACAGCGCCTATCGTATGTTAATGTTCTTATCTCGATTTTCGTACATTTCAGGTGTGGTGTGTAATCCACCTGCATAGCCTGCTGCTTCAAGTGTTTCTCTTACCTCTCGAACATGCTCAGCCGTGACCGGTTCATTTCTGTCGCCAAGGTTTAAACGCACAAACGTGATTAACTCAGCTAAGCGTTGATCCGACAGTACATCCTCAAAACTTGCCATTGGCATGAAATTTCTGTCTTTGTCGAGATAGGTGGGTTGCAAGCCGCGCACCGTTACCGCAATGGTATTGAATGGGTCGCTGTGCATGATAATACCGTTGTTCAACAGAGTAGGGGCGATTGGATCGCGACCTTTACCATCGTCACCATGACAGGCCCCACAGGTTTGACGATACGTGGTGTAGATTTCACTGGCATACGCAGCTTCATCAAACCCTTTAGGCTGTAACTGAACGGCATCACTGGCAATGGTGTTGTTGATGTCCCCACTGAGTAGGTAATAGGACATCGACTCAATATCTTCACGCGTCATCAAGCTTAGGCTGTTTTTCACTACATCAGCCATACCCGCAAAAGCGGTGCCTTTGTCTGAATGTCCTGTGTGTAAAAAGTCTGTGAGTGTTGCTTCATCCCAACCATCGATATAGAGCTCATTGGCTGTAATATCAGGCGCGTTCCAACCGTCGATCAAGTTACCTTGGAAAATACGTTCTGGTATCAGTGCTTGGGCAATATTTCGAGGTGTATGGCACTCCGAACAGTGACCAAGTCCTGCGACCCAATATTTGCCTTGTTGCCACTTATCGACATTCTCAATTTCTCCTTTGAGTTCCTCTGGCACTTCATAATCAATAGGGTCGGTATCCATGAATACGATGTTCCAGCCAAGCAAACCTAAGCGAATATTGGATGGAAACATCATGCTGTTGTCATCATTGCGTCGCGGCACGGCGGTGATTGACTGCATGTATTCCCATAAATCCACCATGTCTTGGTCGGTGAGGTATTGATAGGAGGTGTAAGGCATTGCAGGGTACAGGTAACCATTCTTGCCTTTACCTGCGACTAACGCCGCTCGGAAATCATCGAAGTCATAAGTCCCAATACCTTCGGTAGTGTGTGGCGTTATGTTGGTTGAATACACGGTGCCGAAGGGGGTGACAAAGGGTAGGCCGCCAGCAAAGGGTTCGCCACCTTCTGCACTATGACAAGCCACACAGTCACCGGCATAAGCGAGATATTCTCCGCGCTCAACAGATGATGCTTTCAAGCTCGCGAGCCGTTGTTGCTCTACGTCACCAGCGTGTCGGATATAAGCCCCAAGCGCGAGTATCTCGTTCTCACTGAGCTGCTCATCAAACGCAGGCATTAGGTTGTTCAAACCGTAATTGATGGTGTGCTGAATCTCTTCAATACTCCCTCCGTGAAGCCAGATATCATCGGAAAGATCAGGTACGCCAATCGCTGGGTTAGCGACAGCACCATCGGCATGACAAGACGAACAGTATTGGACGAACAAGGTTTTACCAAGCTCGACTTTAATCTCCGGCACATCGGTATGACGTTGGTTGAGGGAGGCTAGATAGTAGGAGACTTTTGCCACCTCGTCTGGGCGCATGATTTCACTCCAACCCGGCATCGCTCCATTTCGTCCTTTGGCAATCGAATGGATCACAGCTTCATCACTGCCGCCGTATAACCATTCTTGGTCGATAAGATTAGGGAAGTGTTTCTGACCTTGTGCATTATCTCGGTGACAAGCGGCACAGTGAGTTTGGAATAGAATCCTACCGCTGTTCACGATCTCTGGGACAGCAGCTAATCCCTCTAACGTGGTTTCGCTGGTTTGTGCAAATTGCTCATTGAGAGTGGTGGATGGTGAACTGAGCTTATCGTCGCTTTGTTCCCAATCGACTAAGCCTTCCCATTCTCCAAGCCCGGGGTAGAGCACCAAATAACCCGCAGACAAAAGAAATGCCACTGCATAACTGATAAATAACAGCTTAGGTGGAGGCGCATCTTTCTCTTCAATACCATCAAAGGTGCCAATGGTGTGGTCGTGATCGGCCTTGTGATTGCTACGCCAGTATTTAACGACAACAGACACCATCAGAACAAAGAATATTAAGGTTAAGAGTACCGCCCATAGATTCCAGAATGTGCTCATTGTGATACCTCCTGTGACGTATCTTTACCCAGGCTTTGTAAATAGCGAATCAGAGCTTCACCTCTGGTTTTGCCTCTTACTTGCAAACGGGCATCACCAATTTCTTGATCGGTATAAGGCACACCTAAGGTACGTAACACTTCCATTTTGGCGCTAATATCATCGCCAGTCAGAGTCTGCTCAAATAGCCACGGGTAAGAGGGCATGATCGAGGTCGGTACGACTTTTCGAGGGTCAATTAAGTGAATAGCATGCCATTGGTCAGAATACTTTCTACCTAAGTTAGTGAGGTCAGGACCAGTACGTTTAGAGCCCCACAAGTTAGGAAACTCATAGATATCGTCTGCTTCTTGGTTCGGGCGACCATTACGCTTCACTTCTGGCTCTAGAGGGCGAACCATTTGTGTGTGACAAACATGGCAGCCTTCACTGATGTATATGTCTCGGCCTGCTAACTCAATCGGTGTGAGAGGCATCGCTAAGCTGCCTTTGGCAATATCATCGCCACGGACAATGCTTGGCACTACCCAGACCAATAAAGAGAAGGAGGCCACGACAACAGTGGTCAAAATTAAAATGACGATTGAATGTGTAAAGTCTTTACTCATCATTTAAGCTCCTTCATTAACAGTGTGTTTAGCATCATTTGTTACGGGCATACGAACCGTTTTGTACAAGTTGAAAGCCATTAAGAACAATCCAAGTACAAACAGCGCGCCACCAAAGAAACGCATGAATAGCCAAGGTGCTTTAAAGTCCATAGCTTCTACAAAACTGTAAATCAGTTCGCCATTTTCATTTTGAGCGAGCCACATATATCCCTCGCCGATGCCTGCGATCCAAAGTGCTATTGCATAGATGGCGACGCCAGCATGAGCAAGCCAAAAGTGCCATTTAATCAGTCGTCGTGACCATAGATCGGTTTGGCCCCATAAGCGTGGAATGAAGTAGTAAAAAACCGCTATCCCTGACATCCCAACCCATCCGAGAGCCGCGGAATGTACGTGCCCGATGATCCATTCGGTGTTGTGTGCCACCATGTTGAACCAGCGAATAGCGAGTAGCGGACCTTCGAATGTTGCCAAGCAGTAGTAAAGAATCGCTGAGAAAAAGAATAAAAGAACGTAGTCGGACTTCAGCTTTTCTTTATTTTGTAGGAGGGTCATTGCGCTATTGAACGCGCCTGCCCAAGAAGGGAGCCACAGGATCAAAGACATAACGATGCCGATGTTCTGAATCCAGATGGGAACAGAAGAATAAACCAAATGGTGCGTTCCGGCCCACGTGTAAAAGCCGACCAAGCCCCAGAAATGGATCACAGACAAACGGTACGAGTAGATAGGTCGATCCGCCGCTTTGGGTATGAAATAGTAGTTCATACCAATCACACCAGCGGTCAGCAAGAAACCGACGGCATTATGTCCCCACCACCATTGAACAATCGCATCTTGAGCGCCTGCAAACACAGAGTAGGACTTCATCGCCAACACAGGCATCGCGAGGTTGTTCACGATGAAAATCATTGCAACGACGATAATGAATGCAGCAAAGAACCAGTTAGCCACAAAGATATGGCTGACCTTTCGTTTAGCAAGGGTGCCAAAGAACAACACCGCGTACAGCACCCAAACCAACACAATCATCAAGTCGATTGGCCATTCAAGCTCCGCATACTCTTTTGAGGTAGTGTGGCCTGCGGGTAAGGAAATGACCGCAAGTAACAGGATGAATTGCCAGCCCCAAAATACCATCCATGAAAGGCTTTTGTTGAACAAGTCACAATGGCCTGTTCGCTGGGCAATGTACAAAGACGTCCCCATCAAGATATTCACGACGAAGCCGTAAATTACTCCAGAGGTATGTAGCGGACGCAGTCGACCAAATTGGAAATACTGAGAATCAAAGTTTAAGACTGGCCAATATAATTGCGCGGCGAGAATCACGCCGATGATCATACCTACAATCGCCCACACTAAGGATGCAATGATGAAGTACTTCACGACCTTAATGCTGTATTGCGTTGTCACTTGTTCCATAACAAGGCTCCTTGCCTAGAGGTTTTGAATCGCTGACTTAATTTGAATCGCTGAGCGAGCCTGCTTCGTTGCCGAGCACAGAATAGAAATAGGAAATGTCACGGATGTCTTGGTCTGAGAGCGTGTCGGCTTGTTGTTGCATGAGAATCGCTAAGCCACTGGTTCTTTCTCGAGTCTGGTAATCTTTCAATGAAGAGATGAGATAACCCACTTTTTGACCGCGAAGGTTCGGGTAGGGATCTTGTGTTGAGATGCCATCAGCGCCATGACAGGTCATACACACTTTAGCTTTTTGTTTACCTAATTCGAATTGTTCTTGATTAACTTCAGCAGAAACAGGAAACATGACCAGCGTCATTACTAGGGTAGAAAGTGTCGCCATGGGGTTAAATTTTTTTATATTCAAACTCATTCTCGATTCCCTTGATTATGAAATGAGTAAGCTTTCTAAGATCAATACACGAGATCAACTGGTGAAGTAGAAACGACTGGAACTCGTTATTAAGTCTCTTAAAGCTGCTTACGTTCGATTAAAGGTTATGCAGCAACCAGCATTCTCGCTACTGACTTACTCATATTTATTGTTAATTTTGTTGTTTCATACGTATTCATAGGGCTTATTGGTTTACTTACGCAGAGTAAAATACGAGTTTTTGTTACTAGACGGTTGAGAAGGAATACGTCAAGCGGGTAGGGAGTGCTGAACGAGAGCGGTGATGGAAGAGACAGAGAAACGGCGAAGTTATTGAAAAACAGCGAGGTGTAGGAGCATTCGGAATAAAGTGATACCAATCAATCTGAGTGGTATCGGTACAAGTTAAATGGTCAATTTATACTAGACTCAATTTAGTGACCTTTTAAATGGAGTTTAGAATGAGAACTGTATTCTTGTTGATGCTTTGGCTTTGCTCGTTTTCGATTTTTGCAGCCTCAGAGTTAACGGTTTTCGACCACTCCGGGCAAAAGCATGGTTTTAGTAGAGAGCAATTCCTGTCACTTCCTCAAAAAGAAATTACTACCACCTTGCCTTGGGTCGAGGGTCTGACCGTTTATAGTGGTGTGACGTTACAAACGGTGCTTGAAAATATGGATCTACCGATATCATCACAAGTCACTTTCGTAGCATTGAATGACTATAAAATTGCCGTGCCCAAAGAAGATTTTGATACCTATGAACCCATCATTGCGATTAAAAAGAATGGGGAGTTTATGTCTGTGAGAGAGAAAGGCCCGTTTTGGTTGATTTACCCAATCTCTGCGAACCCTGAAACCAATACCCCTGATTTCCATGCCAAGATGATTTGGCAGATTCGTGATATTCACCTGTAGAGGCTAATTATGAAGAAGCTGTTGTCTATGGCCGCAATCAAAGTCGTTGTTTTGTCTTTGGCCGTGGTTGTTCTATCCGTCAATATCTACAGTGTCACTCGAATTAATGACATCAACAAGAGCTTTTCTAACCGCCAAAATGAGGCCACTTGGTTTGTTTTTCAACTCGTCAAAGAGTATGCAAACTTCTTGATGGTTAGCCATGCAAAGACGATTGATTATGATGAACTTTGGTTGGCATATGACATTACTTGGAGTCGTTTTGATATTCTGATCAACAGCACTGAATCGTCCAATTTTATTCGCTCAGCAAACTTTAAACCGTACTTTACCGCAGAGTTTGAAAAGTTTAAGTCGTTAGAATCCTCAATTAAGTTGGTGAATCAAGGCGCTTTGCCTAAGGAATCACTGCAGAAGAAAATTGATATTTGTTACAACACGCTGGTCGAATTTATTAACGAAAAGTTTCGACTTCAAAGCCCGGTTATTGAAGAAAACACCACAATGGTCGACAAGTTGGTGATGATGCATCAGATAAGCAGCGTATTTCTGGTGTTGCTACTGCTTGTGACAGGAGCGATTTTTTACGTCGACTTTGCAATCAAACGAAAACTTCATTCTACCGACTTCATTACTGGCTTTCGCAATCGAGTCTCGCTCATGCAGTTTGTTAAGAACAGCTATCCAACAAACGGTAATTTCGACCTTTACTTTGTAAGAATCAGAAACCTTAGTGAGATAAACCAAAAGTATGGACTTGAATATGGAGACTTGGTGGTGAGTTCAGCTGCTAAGTCCCTGACGGCAAAGGTACCGGAAAGTACTATCTCGTTTCGTAGTAGTGGCAGTCAGTTTCTATTCTTCATTCCTGAGCAATTGTACACAAGTGATGAGATACAGGAAAAATTCAATGACGTGCTTAAGGATTATATCTCTGCGGGGAATTTAGAATTGATTATTGACGCTGTAGTCAGGCATAAGAAGAACATCAGCTCTAAAGATATGATGGAGCTACTAACGACGATGCAGAGTTAATCCCCGCATCAGCGATAAGTTAGATCATTAGGTTTTGTTGACTGTACGCTCACCATTCTCCCGCTTCACTATGATGGCTTTTGCCATTCTTTATTTGCCTCCTCATTCAATGTGCAGCCAATAGAGAGCTCCTGCTCTGATGAAGATAGTTCTACTACTAGTTATAGCTATAGTGGCTTTCCGCGCTTGAATAGGAAGAGAGGCTTTGAGGTTTAGGTTTAGGTTTAAGGTTACTGCTTTTGAGTGAGTGCAACGATTCGCTCGTTAGATCTCGAACTGCTAACAGACTGCGGGTTTAAAATTGCTTGCGGGTTATGGTTTCGAACAAACTCGATGAATTCCAGATAAGTGAGTGGCTGACTGAAGAAGTAGCCTTGTATTAGGTTACAGTTGGCTTTTCTGAGGTAATGATACTGTTCTATCGACTCAACACCTTCTCCGACGACTAGCGTGTCACAAGAGTGGCCTAAGTTAACCATAGATTCGACCATCTTGCGGTCGGCCTTGTCGTCTACCATGTTATCGATAAAGCTCTTATCAATTTTGAGCTCATCCACAGGGTAGTGGAGAAGTTGGTTAAACGCTGTGTAGCCCGTACCAAAATCGTCAAGGGAGACCTTTAAACCTAAGCTTCTGAGGCTCTCGATAGTCTGCACCGTAAGCTTGGTACTTTTCACGTAACTGGTCTCGGTAATCTCTATAATAATGTTGCCAGGTGGCACTTGATAACGTTCGAGTACTTTACGGATGTTGTCGGCAAAATTACGGTTGTAGAGCTCCATCGCCGAGATATTAATTGACAGAGTGCCCTTGTATTTATGAAGTTCTGAAAGCTCTTTATAGCTTTTGATCGCGGTGCCAATGACCCACATGTCGAGCCTGGCAATAAGGTTACTCTTTTCTGCAACTGGGATAAATTCTTCTGGTCCCGCATCGATATCGAATAAGGCTGGGCAACGAATCAGGCACTCCGCGCCATCTATCTGAAGTGTCTTGGCGTTAAAAATAGGCATAAAGCGAAGTTCAAAGTTGTCACTTTCGCAGCACTCTAAGAGTCTTTTCTCTACAACGTCATGGCGTTCCAAGGTATGTAACAACTCTTCGCCATAAACAATACGACTTTCGCCATCACTATGAGACTTCGCATTAGCTAACATTTCATCGATGCATCGGTGCCAAATCTCATCGAACTTTGGCGTGTCGAGCGGTAAAACACCTGTTGCGAGTGATAATCGAAACCCATAGTAGTCAAGGAAGGTGGTGCCGGTCAGCGTATTGTTGATGTTCTCAATTTCTTCGTTTATCACTTGGTTCTTACCCATCTCCAAGATCGCGATAAACTGATTCCCTCCCAGTCTGGCTAAAGAGTAATCACTGCAACTAAAGCCCAAAGAGGCTTGTTGGTTTTGTAGTGTCTCTTTCAGTGCTTTAGCTAAGCTTATCAGTACATTATCACCAACTTTTGCCCCGTAGAGATCGTTAATTTTACGAAAATCGATGATGTCCCAACAAACCACATAGCAGTGTGGGCTCATCGAGCTTTTTAGTCGTACATCAAGGTGTCTGATGAAAGAGCGTCGGTTAGCTAGCTTGGTGAGTTGGTCGAATTCGGCTTCGAACTTCAACTCTGTTAATGAGTCTATGTACGCGTTCTTTAAACCATCAATTTCACTTTGCCCTGATGAGCGTTTGAAGTATCTAAGTTTGAGCCCGCCGATCGATATCTCTTGAAGTAAGTCTTTAAGCGGTCGCACGAGTTGGTAACGTACCACTAAATGTACGATCAACATGATCGTAAAGAGAGTACCAAAGCCACTTAACAAGGTTTGTTTAGTGATGATGGCTTTCTCATGGTTGAACTTTTGTTCTCGAATATTTACTTGCGCGATGAGATTTCGGCTGGTCATCTGCACATTGATATTATCTTGGGTTTGCTCAATTGATTTGATAACGAATTGGGTATTTCCGATGTTGGCAGCGTCAGAGGATGGCTCGATTAAGAACTGAATATTGTCATCGTCATTGTATTTGATTAATAAGCTAGAGAGTTGTATCAGAGGTCCGTCAGCAATCAAGATGTAGCGATTTAAACTGTTACTTGCACGTTTGTCTTGAGGAAGGAGGTAAGGGTCAATTGCTGCAACATACGAGTATCTGAGCTCTCCACTGATCGAGATATAAGAGAAGCCTTCGTAGGAGAGTTCATTTTTGCTGAGTAACGAGGTGTATATATCGAAGACTCTTTCGTAAATCTTGTCAGGGATCTTTAGCCCCTCGAAAGGATCGGCTCTGAGAGTCGAAAGCGTTAAATTGAACTTAGGGTCCACGATATAAACATTGCGTTGCCCAAATTGATTGACGTGATTCTGGCTTAATACTCGGAGTACTCGTTTTTCCAATAGCGATAGAGTCGTGTAGTCGCCAGGATTTTGAATGTAGCGGAGGAACTGCAACGAAGAACCGATATCTTTAACTAGTAAGGACAAGCCGAGCTGCTCGTATTCCGCCGCGACTAAAGCGGTGTTCACATCAGATTGCACCTTGTCCAAATACATGTGCTTAGCATGATTTGATGCGAAGTTGTACATCACGATTCCTGCTATCAGGAGCACAAATGTCAGCGTTGGTAAAAGTACAAAATAGAGCTTCTTCAATACTGGCATGAGTTATCTCAAACTGTCGACAATACGATTGCGAATTTGAATGCTACTCGGTTCTAACGGCTGATAAAGGTAGCTGCGATCTAATACTTCTTTATTCGGGAAAAGCTCGGGATCGTTTTGATACTCCTGAGAAGTGAGTGCTTTTGCTTTTGAACTTGGCGTTGCAAACCATGAATCCATTGCGTTTTGAGCGGCGATTTCGGGTTGCGATAAGAAGGAGAGAATCGTGGTTGCCTGTGGAGATCGCTCTCCGTTGTTAATTGCAGCCATACACTCTAACCATAAGGTTGTTCCTTCTAGAGGCACTGTGTAGGCCCAAGATGCCTCAGGTTCGGCATCATTAAGCACATAGCTGTCACCTGAGTATCCGTAGGCGAGGTCGATGTTGGCTAAGTGTTCGGGATGACGAATATAATCGACAACGTATTCATTACTTTCAAGGTGAGGCTTCTGTGCTTGTAGCGTTTTGTAAGCGACTCGAAGTTCTTGTTCGTTGTTGGTAAACGGCTCAAATTGATTCATCAGAAGCGCAGCACTCACCAAATCCGTAGGCTCATAATACATGCTGATTCGGCCGCTGGTTTTGGTTTCAGGGTCTAGAAGAGCGCCCCAAGACTTGGGAGTCTCAACTTTTCCGCTTCGGTATAAGATGCCGGATGTCCCCCAAGCGTAGGGGATTCCATATTCGCCACACCCATCCACCCATCTTGAGTCAAAGTTGCTTGAAAGGGATTGCTGCAAGTCGCTCAGGTTGTGGAATAAGTTCTGTTTAGCCAGCGCTTTCAGTTTCATACTTTCAATGACAACCAATTCAAACGCACCTCGTCGTTCACTCAATAGCACTTCATCACGAATGGACTCGTCAGAAAAATATTGCTGCTTTAGTGAGATGCCGTAGGTATCACTCAACTGGGTAACGACGCTGTCAGATAAAAATTCATCCCAATTGTAGAGATAAATATCATGCTGCTGGCCAAATACAGGGCTAGCCACAAAGGATGTTGACGCAAGTATTGATACGCAAAACGCTTTCACTGACGGATTCCCTTTCGTACGTGATAACTAAATCGTAGCCCAAAATTTGCGACATGATTCAAATTTAGGCACTTAATTTAACTTCAACTTCATGCATTTCATGCAAATAGCAACTTGCTACTCCTACTTGATACCGAACCTTTATCGTGTGAGGCAAGGATGACTCCGTCGTATCGTATTCAACACAAGTACGTATTCCAGTTTATTGTCCGTGAATGGATTATTTAAATTAATATTCATCATAATATCCATTCTTACAAGTTATTATGCAAATATTAAGCATTAAATAATGATGCGGTGATTACCTTTTTCGGGTTTTCGCTCGTATTAATCGTCGTTATTCCTTTGTTTTGCCATCGCGATTTACTCTTATGTTCAATGTTCTTTTATCCCTAAAAACACTTCTATAACGTTTTGTTTATCATTTGTTTCGTTTCTCAATAAGTATCGATAAAGTTGTTGCTAAAGACTTGTAGCACAAGGTGATTGTGCTTATTGTGGGCAGCAATATCTAGGTTATGTCCCAACGAGCCATGATTGCCGGTTTGGGAAATGTTGTGCATTTAGGAGCCATTGTGGATTTAGAGATATATCAAGTAGATTCGTTTACAACTCAAGCGTTTAAAGGGAACCCTGCCGGGGTCTGTATCTCCAAAGAGCCGTTGGATGAGTCGTTAATGTTTTCAATCGCTGAAGAGATGGCGGTATCTGAAACGGCTTTTCTCGCGCTTAACACTATGACGCTAAAATGGTTCACTCCCGAAGTCGAAGTGAAGCTGTGTGGACATGGCACACTGGCAACGGTTCATGTGATGAAAGAACAAGGACTGCTTGAGACAGGTGATAAGGTCGTGTTTAACACCTTATCTGGGGAATTATCTGCCGCCGTTTGTGAATCGTCTATCGAGCTTGATTTTCCTAGTACACAGCTATCATTGCGTTCTGAACCCAACCTCACGCTGCTTGAACACCTAGGTTTAGATCCGCATCAAGTAGTTTCATTCAGAGAATTTGACTCTAAGCAGTTAATCGAAGTTTCCAACGAACAAGTGTTATTGGAGCTTTCACCAAACTTTGATGCGTTAAAAGGTATTCAAGGGCGAGGTGTAGTGGTGACAGCATTGGCAGCAAATACGGAACTTGATTTTGTTTCTCGCTACTTTGCACCTTGGGTTGGGGTTAATGAAGATCCTGTGACTGGCTCGGCACATTGCGCATTGACGCAACACTGGGCAGAAAAGCTCAACAAAAGCAGTTTCAGTGCTTATCAGGCGTCTCGTCGTGGTGGCTATATGTCGACTGAATTATTGGCTAATGGGCGAATAAAGTTAATCGGCTCTGCGACCACTGTGATTAGTGGTGTGTTGAAGCTTTAGATTTTTATAGAAGCTTTAGAGCGCTGTTTGCTCTGTTTTGTTGTAACCGCCTAGTATGTTTTATTCGATTATTCACCGTGAAAGAAGCGGCTAGGGCGGAATGTTATTATTGAAGGAATCACCGTGTCTGCCTTTTATCTTTCCCAAGTATTAGTCGCGATAGCCATTTGTTTTGATCTTCTGTCATTCCAATTCAAGGAAAGGAAGAAAATCGTCACTTGTCTGTTCTTTGCTGGCGTTCTTATTTCGAGTCACTTTATCCTTCTTGAACAATGGACAGCGGCGAGCTTAATGACGATTGCCACGATTCGCTATTTGACGAGCGTCTTTTCTACCTCGTCTAAGTTTAAATATTTGTTTTCTTCGATGTCGGTGGTCGCAACCGCAGTGACTTACTCAGGGCTGACCAGCATATTGAGTTGCTTTGCCTCCGTATTTCAGACCTTTGCTGCCTTCAATAAAGATGACCGTCGATTAAGAGAATTGATGATCATCGGAACCAGCTTTTGGTTGGTTCACAATTATTTAGTTGGTTCGCCAACAGCGGTTGTTATGGAGGCGCTGTTTATCTGCAGTAACTTGGTGGGCTATTACCGTTTTTACTTTAGAAAGAGTGCCACTGCTTAGGTTTACAACTGAAGCTAAGGCCCAAATTATTAATCAATTCAATACTAGCTAGGATAGCTTGATGCCAAACATTTACAATGATGTTCCTTCATCAATACCCAATGAAATATTCAATGACCTGATTGCCAACGACAGTGTTCGAATTGAAAGAATATTGTCGCATGGACACAGCTCCCCGGAAGAGGGTTGGTATGATCAAGATGAGAATGAATGGGTGATGGTGATAGAAGGTCAAGGCGTCATCGAGTTTGAAGATGGACGCGTTGTTACCTTGTCTAAAGGGGATTACACCAATATTGCTGCGAGAGAAAAGCACAAGGTTATTGGTACAGATAAAGATACGGTGACGATCTGGTTGGCTGTGTTTTATCGTTGATATCTTGTTCTAAAGCTGAGGCTGTTAGGTTATAAAGCTTGCTGATTCAGCTGTTTATTTGCACCTCAGAAAGGACTTAAGACAAAAAGGAGTATGTTGTGGTTAGAATTCGAAACTATCAAGCGAGTGATGACAAAGCACTGTGGGAGATCTTCTTTCATACCGTACGTAACGTGAATGTTCGAGATTATTCTCAACAGCAAGTCGAAGCTTGGGCACCCAGTAGCTTTGACTTTGCGTTATGGCAAAAGCGTATGAATGGGTTACAACCCTTTGTGGCTGAGCTCGATGGCTTCGTTGTTGGCTATACTGACCTGCAACCAAGTGGCTTGATTGATCACTTTTTCTGTCACCACGAATATCAAGGGAAGGGTGTCGGGAAAGCGTTGATGGAACATGTTTTCACTGTGGGTCGAGTTCGTGGCGTATCGAGATATTTCTCTGAAGTAAGTATTACCGCAAGGCCTTTTTATGAGCACCTTGGCTTTAAGGTAGTAAATGAACAGGAAGTCGAAATGCGTGGCGTAAAGCTGACCAATTACGTGATGGAAAAGATAGTTGAAGATGGACAAGGCAGCTGAATAGGCGGACTCGTGTTCTTAGGGATACAGAAACCGAGTTTGAAATATTAATGAACCTTATTAAGGATAACTTTTCCTGATCTATTGATATTGTCGATGAGTTCAAATTGTGTGCAAGATAATTTGTCTAATCTAAACATTGAATGAATACAAGGAGTGTTGTTCATGAGTCATGTGAGTAGATCTAAACTATATACATTGGTGTCGATGTTGTCCTTCGCTGTTGGCGTTCTTGCCTTAGATGCTGGGGTGTCGGGGTTATTTCCTCTCTTTGTTGTCGTCATCTCATTTTTTTCATTCGTCATTAACTCGTTTCTTTGTTTGTTCGGAGGTAAACGCGAAGATGGCTTTGATGCCTATCAAAAAGCAAATCAGACTCGGTCGCGAGCACTGGTCAAAGGCTTAGAAGACTCGAACAAATAAACCTATGCCTTCAGACGAACGGTAATCTCATTTTTGACACAGTTTTCACCTGCTTTTTGTTCTCTTATTCAAGAAAAATCATCTCTTTAGAGATAATATTCACTTCAACTAATATCAGTGAAGGAAGTAAAGTGGGTATTGAAGCTTTAGCGTTTGTGATGGACGCATTAATCACCGCATGTTGTATGTACATCGCCTCTAAAATGTCTTTCGTGGTCGCAGATTTTAAATCCCTTCTTACTATTGCTGTTATCGTTGCTCTGGTGTCATTGATTCCAACAGTAGGTTGGGTGTTAGGGTTGATTCTGTTTGTGTTCCTACTCGGGAAAGCGACGCACTCTAGTATTGGTGACTGCATCTGGGTAGTGGTCTTCACGAAGGTGGTATCGATGGCGGCCTTTCTGATATTCGGGCGCTTGTTTATGTAATCCGGGTTCTTGCTTATATAAAGGCAGGTTCGGCTAGTTTGATACCGATCTTAACTTGGTATTTAAACGTCAAAAGGGTGTGAGCCTGTCACACCCTCTAAGAACCTTTGATTTGTGTTCATCTTTATTATTTAGGCAGTAATACAGCATCAATCACATGGATAACACCATTGCTTGCTTCAACATCTGCCATCACGACCTGCGCTTTGTTGACCATCACGTTGCCGTGATCAATTCCTAACATTACCGCTTCGCCTTGCACTGTTACGGCACTATCAAGTTTCATCACTTCAGACGCCATTATTTTCCCTGGTACCACATGATAGGTCAGTACTGCAATCAGCTTGTCTTTGTTTTCTGGCTTCAACAGCATATCAACCGTTCCTTCTGGTAGCGCAGCGAACGCTTCATCCGTTGGCGCAAACACTGTGAAGGGACCGTCACCTTTCAATGTTTCAACTAAGCCTGCCGCTTTTACCGCTGCTACCAAGGTGTTGAAAGAGCCGTTTTCAGCCGCCACGTCAACGATATCTTTCTTCATTCCGTGGTGATCAGCGTGAGCAAAAGCCGTAAAAAGAAGCGTCGCAACTAGCACTGACATGGTTTTGATTAATTTATTAAACATATTGTCTTCCTTTGAGTTTTGTCCGTTATTTTCGAGAGGTATTACGAAAGCCCAATCGTGATAGATCAATTTGTTGTGTCTTTGAGTGAATGGTTAGCGATATCGACAGCGTCAAGCGAATAAACTTATATTGTTAAGTGCTTGTTACAATTCCATTTTGATGCTTATAGTTATTTGGTGATTATTCAAGTAATGGATGTGAATATGAGGTTTGTTTTACCAGTAGTCTTTTCTGCATTGGCTTCAATGCCTGCATACAGTGGCCTTGCTCCAAGTGAAGGCTTCAGCGGTAACTTCAGTGTATTGGCCGGTTTCTACTCTGACAGTAGTAATTTGAGTACTGAACAAGATTCGAATCAAGCCACCAACACCCAGGAAGGGGAGAGTGAAAACCAAGGGCTACTCGGCTTTTTGGGTACTGTTCAATATACTTTTGGCGAATCGCTGACTCACCAAGTGTATGTGGGTACGACACGAGAGGATATTGCAACAGGTACCATTGCGTTTGAGATCGGTTATCGATATCAACTTTCTGGTGGCACCATATTGGATTTTTCTGTTCTTCCTACGCTTATCTCGGGTAAGGCTTGGACGGATCCGTATGCTGTTGGCGTTAATCGAAATGAAACGGATGTGAAAGGTAATGTAGGACGACTGCAGCTCACTAATATCGGTGGAACTGGTTTTCGAACGGATCTCGCATTTGGGCAATCAGATGTTGATGAAGAGCTATCTGGTAGCCAAGGCTTATCTCCGGAAGATACTGTGCTGCTGGATAGGGAAAGAACCTATGTGTACGCCAAAGCAGGATACCGCTTTATCTTACCAAACCACGCAGGTCTATTTGTTCCTTCAATGGTGTATTTCCACTCAGACGCAGAAGGAGGAGCACTCAGCTTCGATAGTTATGGTATTGAATTAAACTACGCGAAGAGAATCGGTCGTCATGGTTTTGTTGTCACCCTAGATGCAAGTGATCGTGAATATGATGAGTCGAATCCAATTTACGGGCAAGTACGTGAAGAGAATGAATTCGGTGCATTCTTAGCTTATGAGTTTGGTGGTTTGATGGGCTATAAAGATTGGGCGTTCATTACTTTACTGGGTTTAAGAAGCATAGATTCTAATATCGATTTCTATAACTCCGAGCAAGTATTAGCGAGTGTGGGTGTGGATTATAAATTCTGATATTCACACTATTTTAAAAATACTCATCAAAGCAGAAGTTTAAGTTCAGTCTTACTATTTGTTTAATTATTTCGGGCACTTACACCTTTAAAGGTTGTAGGTTCCCGTTGCTATCCGTAATATGAAAATTAGCTTATGGATAGAAATAATAGGATAAGGAAGCGCTTTGGAAATACAAATTAGACATTTAGAAGCAACGGATAGCCAAGATGTTTTCGATATTTATCGCCGCCCTTCAGTTTCAGAAAACACCTCACAAAAGCCTTATCTTAGTTCTGAACAAGTGGAGCGACTGTTTGGTCATTCAGACCATTTCACTCTGGTTGCGGAAGTCTCCGGCAAAGTAGTGGGTCACATTACTTTATTCATGACCACCAAGGTAAGAGACAGGCACTGCGCTGGTCTTGGTATTGCTATTCACCCAGATATGCATGGTAAAGGGGTCGGTAAGGCGTTAATGCAAGAAGCGATCAATCAGGCGGATAACTGGCTTAATCTCGTGCGTCTTGAGTTAGAGGTTCATGCCGATAACCACGCCGCTATTGCTTTGTATGAACGTGTAGGCTTTCAGTTAGAAGGCACAAAAAGACTCAGTACGTTCAAAGCGGGTAAGTACATCGATATGTTGCTGATGTCGAGAATACGACCAGATTACCGTTGAGATCGAACCAAACAGGTTCCTGCTTTAGAAATCGGTTAATGAGCAATTGATTAGTGAAATTCCCATTAAACTCTGTATAGTAGCAACCGTTTGCTTCGTATAACCCCAATGATATGGTTTGGGGGTCTCTACCAGCTCCCGCAAAGTGCTGATTACGAAGGGTTTAGATCACAATTGTGTTCTTACTCTTTGTAATGGCGTTCAAGAAAACCTCCTGTCTATTATTCAGAGTAAGTGCACACCTAAAATCCATAGTAGGTGAAATATGAACGCATTTATTCAAGGGCTCCCAAAAGTAGAGTTGCATTTACACATTGAAGGTTCGCTCGAACCTGAGTTACTTTTCCAGCTTGCTCAACGCAATGGCATTGAGCTGCCTTATTCATCCCCAGAGCAACTAAGACGCGCATACGAATTTGATGATTTACAGTCATTTCTGGATATCTATTATCAAGGTGCTGATGCACTGCGCACAGAACAGGATTTCTACGACTTAACATGGGCTTATCTAGAACGCTGTAAAGCCGACAATGTTATCCATACTGAGATTTTCTTTGATCCTCAGACACATACCGATCGTAGCATTGCATTCGACACCGCTATTAACGGCATTCATCGTGCGCTTGAACAGGGTCATAAAGAGTTGGGCATTACCTCTCAAATCATCGCATGTTTTCTGCGCCATTTATCTGAAGAGAGCGCCATTCAAACGTTCGCAGAGGTATTGAAGCATCAAGATAAGATCGTCGGGGTTGGACTGGACTCTTCTGAATTAGGACACCCACCAGAGAAGTTCAAGCGTGTATTCCAACAAGCAAAACAAGCGGGCTTCTTGACGGTGGCGCATGCAGGAGAAGAAGGGCCGGCTCAAAACATTGTCGATGCGATTGAAATGCTCAGCGTGAGTCGAGTGGATCATGGTGTCCAGTGCATGACAGACGAAGCTCTAATCGAAGAGCTGATTGAAACCAAAATGCCACTGACGGTGTGCCCACTGTCGAATATTAAATTGCGTGTATTCGATGTGATGGAAGACCACAACATTGTCGAACTGCTCAGAAAGGGTGTGGCTGTAACGATTAACTCGGATGACCCTGCTTATTTTGGTGGTTACATGTCGGATAACTTTAATGCGGTGAGCAAAGCTCATGAGATGACGCATCAGGAGTTAGCGCTGTTTAGTTTGAATGCGATAGACGCGAGCTTTATTGAAGCGCCATTGAAGCAGCAATATCGAGAGCTTGTTCAAGGTTACTTAGCTAAAGCTGATTTTGACCAGAATTTCTAGCCGCTGTGCCCATTTACTAGCAGCTGAGTATAAAGCGCTAGGATGGCCAACTAAAGTGGATGGTAAAGTGTTATCGACTGAGTCTGCTTAATCTCTATAAGCCTAAATCATCTAGATGAAGACAAAAAAGAAGCTGGCAGTTTGCCAGCTTCTTTCATTTTTAAATTAAGCTCATTGAGCTACTTGTTCACGTAGTCTTTGAATTTCTGCTTCGTTTCAGCATCCGCTTTTTCGTACCAGAAATACAACATTTCTTCAGCTGTATTCGCCGCATTTCCGTCAATCTTTGCTGGAAGCGTTACGGGTTGTGCTACAACTGCTGCGCCCGCGCTAGCACCTACTGTAAGTGCTGCGATGCCGCCTTTCTGGTTGTACTCCTTCGCTTCTTGCGGGTACTTACGACCAATCTGCATGCCATCTTTGATAAGTTTGTCTTGCTTAACACTGATTGCATTTTGGTTTTCATCAACCAGTTTCCAATCTAAGTTTTGAAGGCCTTTTTTCGCTTCGTTGGTGTTACGGAACTTAGGCATGTCAAACGTCAATGCTGTGTCTGTCGCATCAAAAGTAGCAATAATGGTATCGCTATCGACAAACTCTCGGTCGTTACCTTGGCTGAAAGCCAGTTGATATTTGAAAACGATTTGGTTTACGCCATCTGGAACGGTGATCGTTTTGCTCGAAGAGAAGAAACCACCGTCGAGATCAGGTTTAGCCTCATTAACAGCTAAGACTTCGACTAAAGCATCTGCGCTAGAAGGAACTTCAATTGTTACGTCAGCTAACACTTGTGGTGCTGCGATAATTGTGGAAAGCAGCGCGATGGATTTTAATGTTTTCATAATCATACAGTTGTTTATGGGCAGTTGAACTACAATCGCATGGTAAGAACTCCAATTCAAGTCATGTCATAAGGATTTGAAAAAATTTGCGAAATCTTAACGCAACGGTCATATATTAAGGTTCACATTGACTAGTGTGAGTTTTTATTTTTGAAAAATGAGAGGGTAGGTTGGGTGTGAATTGTACTAGTTGGCGGTTCGCGTCTTATGTTATTTGTATTGGATACTAAAAAGCCGCGGTCACTGCATTCAGTCACCACGGCTTCGTTATTACATTTTTAATCTAGAGTAGCTTATTTAGCTTGTGCTGCGGCTGCTTCTAGTTGCTTAAGTTTACCTTGAAGCATGTAAGCATTCTGGTTGAAGTTACCTGGGTTCAGTACTTGGCTATTCTGCATAGGGTAATCTGGTAGCGTCGTCATAAACTCTTGAACCTGATTTCCTACTGGAACGAATAACCACATGTTGTCTGCCATCCAGCGTAGGTACATACCAGACTCGTGCGGTGCTTTCTCGAATGGGTCAGCACGTAGGTGAACAACTTGAGGCCAGTTTGGTTGGAAACGAACTGCATCCACAATGTTACCATCCATCACAGCAAACGAAATCTTGAAGTCATTCCAACGTACTGCGTTTAGCTCAGCGTTAGCAGAGAAGTAAAGCATGCTGTCACGAGGGCCTTTCTCTTCTTTACCTTGGAAGTAAGGCAGGAAGTTGTAACCATCTAGGTGTACGCGCCAGTTTTTACCGTTGTAAGTTGCACCTTTGTCAGATGCTAGCTTCTCAACCACTTTATCATCACCAGCGGCTGCTAGTAGAGTAGGAATCCAGTCTTGGTGGCCCATGATATCGTTGATTTTAGTTCCAGGTTTGATAGTCCCAGGCCAGCGAACTAGCTGAGGCACACGCATACCACCTTCGTAAGTTGTACCTTTCTCACCGTGGAAGTAAGTTGCGCCGCCATCAGGCCAAGAAACCGTTTCAGCACCGTTATCGGTAGAGTAAATTACGATAGTGTTGTCAGCGATTTTTAGTTCATCCAGCTTGTCTAGAAGCACACCAACATGGTCATCATGCTCTAACATACCATCAGCATAAATACTGATACCTGATTTACCTTGGTATTTCTCTTGTAGGCGAGTCCACACGTGCATACGAGTGGTGTTGTGCCAGATGAAGAATGGTTTGTCAGCTTTTACCGCTTTTTCCATGAATGCTAGAGATTCTTCTAGGAACTCTTCATCCGCATGCTCCATACGCTTACGCGTCATTGGGCCAGTATCTTCAATCTTACCGTCAGCAGTAGACTTGATTACACCACGAGGGCCGTAGTTCTTACGGAACTCTGGGTCTTTAGGGTAGTAATATGTTTCTGGCTCTTCTTCGGCGTTTAGGTGGTACAGGTTACCGAAGAACTGGTCAAAACCGTGGTTCGTTGGAAGGTGTTTGTCTTGGTCACCCATGTGGTTCTTACCGAACTGAGCTGTCATGTAGCCTTGTTCTTTAAGAAGGTCTGCGATCGTTGGAGCCCAATCAGGGATACCGTGGTCAGAGCCCGGCATACCGATAGTCAGTAGACCTGTACGGAAAGGTTCTTGACCGGTTAGGAATGCAGCACGGCCAGCAGTACACGATTGTTGACCGTAGTGGTCAGTAAATAGTGCGCCTTCGTTAGCGATACGGTCGATGTTAGGTGTTTCGTAACCCATCATACCGTTATTGTATGCACTGATGTTGAATACACCAATGTCATCACCCCAGATAGCAAGAATGTTTGGTTTTTCTGCTGCTGTTGCCGCTGAAGAAGCTGCTAATAAGCCAACACCTAATGCTAGTTTATTAATTTTAGTACCCATAAGGACTCCGATTCACTTTTAAGATTAATGCGTTAGAGCAACACATCGATGAGCAAATGTTATTCCCAAAATTCCGTTCCGTCCTTTTATAGTGCTTATAACCAATCGTTATGATGTCTAGTTAACTTATTGATTCATATAAGTTCCAGTGTGTTGCCAGAATAACCCCTTAGTTTGTATGTGTGATCCTTATCATGTTTGATGCCGTAAACCTTATCGATGACTTCTGTATCCATATCTCAATAAAAATGACAAAAAGATTAATAGCTTAGGTAATCTCGCGTATGAGTAAAAAATGAACTATACGTTGTAGGGCAGGATGCAAATAACTTACGAAGAGGTTTCTATGACAGCGAAATATGGCGCTAAACGTCGATTAGCGATTTTGGGTACAGCGATGATGGCCGCGTCCAGCGCCACTTTTGCGGCTGAAAAGCCAAATATATTGGTTATTTGGGGGGACGATATTGGTCAATCCAATGTGAGTGCATACACCTTCGGTCTCATGGGTTACAAAACCCCGAATATTGATAGCATCGCGAAAGAAGGGATGATGTTTACGGACTATTACGCAGAGCAATCTTGTACTGCGGGTCGATCTACCTTTATCACGGGACAAAGTGTATTACGAACGGGTTTGAGTAAAGTAGGTTTGCCGGGCGCAGACATTGGCTTACAAGCAGAAGACGCGACAATCGCAGAAATGCTGAAACCTATGGGTTACATGACAGGTCAATTTGGTAAAAACCACCTTGGCGATAAAGATGAATTCCTTCCAACAGCACACGGGTTTGACGAATTTTTTGGCAACCTTTACCACCTAAATGCTGAAGAAGAACCAGAGAATGAAGATTACCCAACCGATCCTGAGTTTCGTAAGAAATTTGGCCCTCGTGGTGTCATTAAGTCATTCGCTGATGGCAAGATTGAAGATACCGGTCCACTGACGCGTAAGCGTATGGAAACGGTTGATGAAGAAACACTAGACGCGGCACTTGATTTTATGGATCGCGCAGTGAAAGCGGACAAACCATTCTTCGTGTGGTGGAACGCGACACGTATGCACTTTAGAACGCACGTGAAAGCCGACAGTAAAGGCGTAACCGGTGTCGGTAACTACGCTGATGGTATGGTTGAGCACGATCGACACGTTGGGCAACTATTGAAGCAAGTGGATGAGTTGGGTATCAAAGACAACACGATTGTTTTCTACTCAACGGATAACGGCCCTCACATGAACTCTTGGCCTGATGCGGGTACAACCCCGTTCCGTGGTGAGAAAAACACCAACTGGGAAGGCGCATACCGTGTACCAGCAATGGTTCGTTGGCCTGGTAAGATTGAACCAGGAACCGTATCTAACGAAATCATGCACCATATGGACTGGATGCCAACCTTCGTTGCCGCCGCTGGTGATGACCAAATCAAAGAGAAACTACTCAAAGGTCATACTGCCGGTGATAAAACGTTTAAGGTTCACTTAGATGGTTACAACTTCCTTCCTTACCTAACGGGTGAAGAAGAGAAAGGCCGTCGTTCGGAGATCTTCTACTTTACCGATGATGGTGATTTAGCGGCGCTTCGTTACAACCAATGGAAAGCGGTGTTCATGGAGCAGCGTGCAACGGGTACCATGCAAATTTGGGCTGAACCGTTCGTGACGTTACGTCTTCCTAAGCTGTTTAACCTGCGTATGGACCCATACGAAAACGCAGACATTACATCGAACACATATTACGACTGGTTGTTAGACCACGCTTATATGTTCGTTCCTGCTCAAGCGTATGTGGGCAAATTCTTAGAAACATTTGCTGAATACCCACCACGCCAAAAAGCAGCAAGCTTTAGCTTGGATCAGGTTATGGAAAAACTTCAAGAGAACCATAACAAGTAAGCTTTGGTTTATTGAAACTGATAGCTTAATGAAACTGAAAACACAAAGAGCTCTTAAGAGCTCTTTTTTTTGCGCATATCGATGAGTAAATACCAGTCGTGAATATGAATCACAACTATCGTGCTCGCTGCCACTAAATAATTGTAAATTCATTGTTTTTGCGTCTACCTTATTAAGCATAAGGATGTATAAAAACAAGGAATGTTATGTCTGCATGGTTGTGCTTGCTAGTGAACGGATTGAAACACCAGCGAGTTGCAGTATTATCCGCAATGTTATCTTTACCCGTGTTGTCGATACTTAGTTTCAACACGCATGCCAATGAACAGGCTTTATCAGAAGCTTCGCATGCGAGCTCTCAAGCGACATATGTCGGATCTGAAGCTTGCATTGACTGTCACAGCGCGGAAGTGGAAGCATGGCAAGGTTCTCATCACGACATGGCGATGAAGCATGCCACCGAAGATTCCGTACTCGGTGATTTCAATAACCAAACCATCACCCATCAAGGAAAGCCTAATCGCTTTTTCCGCAATGGCGAAGAGTTCTGGGTCAATATTGAAGGGCAAGACGGCCACTTTAAAGATTACAAAATCAGCTATACCTTTGCCTTTGAACCACTACAACAATACATGGTTGAATTTGAAGACGGCCGTGTACAGTTGATTCCTTTCGCTTGGGATTCTCGCACTGAGGGCGAAGGCGGTCAACGCTGGTTTCACCTCTATCCTGATACCACCAACACCGATGAATTCTACTGGACCAATAGCGGTCAAAACTGGAACTTCATGTGTGCTGATTGCCATTCAACGAACCTAGAGAAAAACTACGACAGCGCGAGTAATACCTACAACACTACTTGGTCTGAGATTAATGTCGGTTGTGAAGCGTGTCATGGCCCTGCGAGTGAGCACGTTGAAAAGGCTCAGCTAGCAAAAGCTAACGGTGGAAAGGATGCTCCAGTCTCGGCGCATTATGGTTTTGACCGCGACTTGTCGAAGTCGGTCAAAGAGTGGATCTATCAAGAGGGTAATTCAACCCTGCAACCAAAAGACATCATCCATACCAATCAAGTTCAAACCTGTGCTCAATGCCACAGCCGTCGTACTCAGTTAAATGAAACGGGTGATCACGTTAACGGGTCTTTCTTTGATAAGTATCGCTTGAGCTTGATTACCCCAGAGCTTTACCACAACGATGGTCAAATCTACGATGAAGATTACGTTTACGGATCTTTCCTTCAATCCGTGATGGCTGAAAAAGGCGTCACATGTACTAACTGCCACGATCCTCATACCGCTGAACTAAAAATTGCGGAAGAAGCCGTGTGTAGCCAATGTCATATTGCATCAGAATACACGCCTGAAAAGCACACATTCCACGAAGTGAATACTGAAGCTTCACAATGCACGACTTGTCACATGCCAGAGACGACTTACATGGAGGTCGACCCAAGGCGTGACCACAGTTGGCATATCCCACGTCCTGATATTAGCCAACACATTAAAACGCCGAACGTGTGCACTAGCTGTCATGCAGATCAAACCGACCAGTGGGCAGATAAGCAAATCGGTGAGTGGTTCCCAGATTCTAAGTATCGTAATCAGCAGCACTTTGCCGTTGCCTTTTATGCTGACTCGATAGGGCACAGAGGTGCAGAGGATGCGTTGGCATACTCGGCTCAGGACTCTAGCTTAAGCAATATCATTCGTGCATCGAGCTTAGAACGTTTGGGCGGTAATACGGGTAAGAATACGCTTATTTCGCTGGCAAGAGCGGTGAAACATGATGATGAAATGATCCGTTTGGGTGTGGTACAAGGCTCGTCTGGTTTCCCATTCACTGACCGTTGGCAAATTCTAGAGCCGCTACTGAAAGACCCTGTATTGTCGATTCGTTCAGAAACCGCAGGCGCATTGGTGCGTTATTGGGGAGAAATGAACCCTCTGCAGAAAGACCAAATCAAGCCTGCATTAGAAGAGTACATTGAAATACAGCAATTTAATGCCGACAGAGGATTTGGACGTACTAACCTAGGCAACGTTTACCGAGATTTAGGCCAGCACGACAAAGCGATTGAGTTTTATCTAGGCGCTATCGAGATTGAGCCTTATTTCGAAAACAGCTACGCCAATTTAGCGGATTTGTATCGAGCGCAAGGTAACGAGGCAAAAGCGTTGTCGACCTTGAAGCAAGGTATTGAAGCTCAGCCTAAATCGAGTGTTTTGCCATACAGCACAGGATTGTCTCTGCTTCGTGTGAAAGATTACGAACAAGCAACGGACTACCTTAAACAAGCCGCTGAAACTGCGCAAACCGACCCTCAATATTGGTATGTGTACGGATTGGCTTTGGAAAAATCGGATGTGCTTGCGGCAAGTCAATCACTGCATAAGGCTTACCAATTTAGCCGCAACCCACAGCACCTGTATGCCCAGTGTGAAGTGTTGGCGCGAAACAGTCATATACCGGGCGTACCAAAGGCGTTTGAGCAATGTATTTCATCATTGAGCAAAGTGGCACCGCCGGAAGCCATTAACCAATTGAAAGCTAGGTTTAAATAAAGCGATGAGGTGAGCTTGGCTATCGAGCTTGCTGCTTATTCCGCTTGTAACCAATTATCGCGTTTATAACTAATAGTTATGGAGCTTGTGAGTAGGATGTACGCAGCCAGATTGAATTAAGGGAAGACCTATGAACCATGCGCAACAAGCAATAAACCAACTGATTGAACAAACAGAGAAAAGTGTTATCGGTCAGAGCCACGTCGTTCGGGCTCTGGTGATAGGGTTATTGACTAATGGCCATGTGCTTTTAGAGGGACTTCCCGGTACAGCGAAAACTCGCTCAGTAAAATCGCTGGCGAATCTACTGAACACCAGTTTTGGTCGAATTCAATTTACGCCAGACCTGCTGCCATCTGATGTGACGGGCACGGAGGTGTATCAAGAGCTTGATGGAAAGCCTCAGTTGCATTTCCAACCGGGTCCTATTTTCAACAGCATTGTATTAGCCGATGAAGTGAACCGTGCGCCTGCAAAAGTACAGGCTGCTCTGCTTGAAGCGATGGCGGAAGGGACGATTACGGTGGGTGGTCAAACTCACATCCTGCCAGATTTGTTCATGGTGCTAGCCACACAAAACCCAGTTGAGCAAGAAGGTACGTATCCACTGCCTGAAGCACAAATGGACCGTTTCATTATGAAAGTGACAGTCGACTATCCAGAAGATGAAGCTGAACGCGACATCATTCGACTTGTGCGCAGTGAGGAACTCGGTAGCGAGACCAGTTCAGAATTAGTCACGCCACAACATATTGAACCTGAGTTGGTACTTGAAGCTCGGCGCCAACTTCCAGACATTGCCGTTTCTGATTTAGTTGAGAACTACATTGTGGCCTTGGTGATGGCAACTCGTAAGCCAGAGCGTTACCCAGAATCAAACTTGTCTAAATGGATTGAGATTGGTTCAAGTCCGCGTGCTTCCATCGCGTTGGATAAATGTGCTCGCGCTTATGCATGGTTGCAAGGACGTGACCATGTCACGTTGGACGATGTGCGTGCCATGTTACCAACCGTATTAGGTCACCGATTCTCGTTGTCTTACGACGCATTGTCCGATGGTGTTGACCATCAAAGAGTGGTTGAAGAACTGCTCGATAATGTTGAGATTGGATAACTAGGGGGCGTCATGGCGAAGCCAACACAAGCTCCCAAATCGCAAGGCCTTGATCCACGACTGTATTGTGATTATTCAAGGTTAGTGCGAATTCAGGCTCAAGCTGAGTCGTTTTCACTGTTACCTCATTTAAAAGCGGGCAGCGTACTTTCGGGCAGACATAACTCTTTGTTCCGTGGTCGTGGTTTGAACTTCGAAGAATTACGTCATTACCAATTGGGTGATGATATCCGTAATCTCGATTGGAAAGTTACGATGCGAACGGGTAAGCCTCATGTTCGTAGCTATACCGAAGAGAAAGACCGTAATGTGATGATCTGTGTCGATCAGCGCAGTTCGATGTTCTTTGCGTCTCAAAACACCATGAAATCTGTTGTGGCTGCCGAAGTGGCGGCATTGTGTGGATGGCGAGTGCTGAAAGATGGTGATCGTGTCGGCTTCGTTTTGGCCTCGCACCAAAAACTGTTTCATACCAAAGCTCAACGTTCTCAATCTGATTTGTTGGCTCAGCTAAAACATCTTACCAAAGCCAATCAAAGCTTAGGCGTCAATGTAAGTGATGGCGATAATGTTGGTTTTAGCCAGTGGATTGAACTGATCAAACGAATGAGACTCAAGCAATCAACCTTGATATTCATTAGTGACTGGCGAGACTGCCGAGAACAACATCTCGATCGACTAAAGCAGTTACAGCAACACAACGATATCTTGGCCATTATGGTCACCGATTCATTAGAACAGTCATTGCCTCAAAATCTTGCAAGCGCAAACTGGGTGGTGGGTGATGGTCGCTTTCAACTTAATCTGGATAGCCAATCTAAGGTTAACCTCGCAAGTGAAAGCCTTGCCCAAAAAGCGGCACTTCAGAAACTGTCCCTTGCTAAATTGATGGCGATGAAAAACCTCCCTTATATAGAATTAGACACGTCGGGCAATCACATATCACAGCTGCAGAAACTAGTGGGAGGGCGCTAAATGGCTGTTGAACATACTCCTCCAAGTACCTATATCCTCCGCGAACTGCACGATGTAGCGATTCCTGACAGTGTGAGCTGGGCTCCTCAAACGATCGGCTGGAAGATCCTTGGCGTTATTCTGTTATTGGTCGCTATCTATCTGGCTTATCGCTTGGCGTTAAGGTGGTGGAATAACCGTTATCGCGAAGAAGCGCTTCAAGAACTCATGGTACTGGATGCAAGAGACAAGAACTCAACCGAACGAACCTTTAAAGTCCTCAAAGTGGTGCTTCGTTACCTAGACAGCAGTAATGCCAAGTTGTTTGGCCAAGCTTATGTGAACCGTTTGAACGCTTATCTGCCTGTTAGCGCCAACACGAGTGAAAACAGCAATGCGTTCTTTGCCGATGAAGTTTCGGAATTATGGATGCAAAGCCTAATTGACCCTAATGTGCGTTTGAGCTTTGAACAGCGTTTAGAGGTAATTCAAACCGCGATGATGTGGCTAAAACTTCACAAGCCGAATGTACAGGTAACGGTTGAGGGGCAAGACAATGTTTGATGTTTTATCTGCCAGTTTTGAATTTGCGCATCCGCTGTGGTTTATTGCGCTGCCTTTACCGTTGTTGGTCTACTTTGCGGTGCCAGCTTATCGAACTAAGCAAATGGCGATTAAGGTGCCATTTTTTCGAGAATTGGTAGAAGCGATTGGGGAAGCACCGTCAGAAGGTGCAAGCCAGTTAACTCCAAGCTGGTGGCAACGAACCACGCTCATTATTACTTGGGTATTGGTCGTGTGTGCGTTAGCGAAACCAACCATTCTTGGTGAGCCACAGGTTCGCGAACAATTGGGTCGTGATGTGATGGTGGTGGTCGATTTGTCTGGCTCAATGGCGGAGCAAGATTTCACTTCTAAACAAGGCGATAAAATCTCTCGTTTAGATGCGACCAAAGAGGTGCTGGCTGATTTTGCGAAAACCAGAAAAGGTGACCGACTCGGTTTGATCTTGTTTGGTGATGCAGCGTTTGTACAAACGCCATTTACCGCGGACCAAGATGTATGGCTTGAACTGCTTAATCAAACCGATGTCGCGATGGCAGGGCAAAGTACGCACTTGGGCGATGCAATTGGCTTGGCGATTAAGGTGTTTGAACAAAGCGAAAAGCAAAGTGCTGCGGTTCAAGATTCAAGTATTGATGCGAACGTGAAAGAGAAAGTTGTGATTGTGCTAACTGATGGCAATGACACCGGAAGCTTTGTTGAGCCTATCGATGCCGCAAAAGTTGCTAAGGCTAAGGGCGTTCGAATTCACGTTATTGCGATGGGCGATCCGCAAACCGTTGGTGAAGTGGCTCTGGATATGGAAACCATCAAGCGAGTGGCTCAAGAGTCTGGTGGCGAAGCCTTTGAGGCGCTTAACCGCGACGAACTGACCAAAGCCTACGCTCAAATCGGTGAACTAGAACCACAGTTATATGAAAGTACCACTTATCGTCCTAAACAGGGGCTGCACCATTACTTAATGGCGATTGTTGTTGTGATGTATCTGACTGCCTTTAGTCTGGCGACTTTACGTAGAAGGTCGCTTTTGGCTTCTAAAACTAAAAAATTGAAAGGAGAGGATGATGCCTGATTCTCTCACTCTGCAACAGTTCTTTACCCAGTTTCATTTTATCCGACCTTTGTGGTTGTTGGCCTTTATTCCGATGTTCTTCCTGCTATGGGTTCGTTGGAGAGAAGAGACCAAACCAACGTGGAAAGACATTCTACCTGCACACTTACGTGATGCATTGACGATTGGCGAAACAGGCTGGCGTAAGCAGCTGCCATTGAAGCTATTGGTGGTGATTGTAACTATCGCCATCATTATCTGTTCTGGCCCAACATGGCAGCGTGAGGCTTCGCCTTTTGGTGAAGACAAAGCGTCGATGTTGGTTGTGCTTGATAACAGTGAATCTATGCTCGCTAAAGACTTACCACCGAGTCGCTTGGAACGATCTAAGCAGAAGATTAGAGACTTATTAGCGGCTCGGAAAGGCGGTAATACGGGCTTAGTGGTTTACGCAGGCAGCGCACACGTCGCGATGCCCGTCACTCAAGACAGCAAGGTATTCGAACCGTTTCTAGCGGCTATCACACCCGATATCATGCCGGTATCAGGTAAGTCAGCAGAAGAAGCACTGCCATTGATTAATCAGCAACTGTCTGGTGAGTTAGGCTCTTCTGTACTGTTGGTATCAGATGGTGTAAACCCAAGCACCATTAGGGCGTACGAGAGTGTCTTTAACGACAATCCGTATCAGTTGCTCATTCTAGCCGCAGGAAACAGTAATGTGGTGAGCGATAACCCAGTCGACCTAGATTCACTGCGTAACTTAGCGAGTAAGACGGGTGGACGAGTGATTGAGGTGACCGTTGATGATTCGGATATCCAACAACTGAACAGAGCGGTTGAAAGAAACATGCAGCTCAACGGCGAATCTTCAATGCCTTGGAAAGACATGGGCTATGGTTTGCTCATTCCAATGGCGATCATCATGTTGTTGTGGTTCAGAAAAGGGTGGCTGGTGCAGTGGTGTGTCGTTGGTTTTATGATCACAAGCAGCATGTATTCACCAGACACTTTGGCGAAAACAGTCAACTTAACCGCTGAGAAACCAGTTGTGGTGGAGTCGGTTACGGCTTGGGACAAAACAGCTCAATGGTGGTGGGACTTATGGTTAACGCCCGACCAGCAAGGTCAACGCCTGTTGAATCAGAAAGAATACCTTGAAGCGGCAAAGCACTTTAAGGATCCCATGAGAAAGGGCGCAGCTTATTACTATGCTCGTGATTTTAAGTTAGCTCACAGTGCCTTTTTGCAAACCAAGACCGATTATGGTTTGTATAGCGCAGCCAGTGCTTTAGCTCGACAGCGAGAGTACCTTGCTGCTCGCGATCTACTCAAATCACTGAGTGAAAAGCCCGATCTGTCACCAGAACTGAAAGCCGATATAGAAAACAATTTGGCGGTTCTAAGCGGCATTGTTGAAGAGGTTAATCGCACCAGTGAAAGCCAAGCATCTTCTTCGGTATCTGATGGGCTTGAGGAGTCCATAGAATTAGCTGATGACCAGCCACGCACGGGGGACGGCGCAGAAGAACAAACGGTAGCCGAAGTTATGTTGAAGGAAACACTTAATGCCAATGAAATTTTGGGTAGCCAAGAGCTTGCCGATAAGTGGTTAAAACGAGTCGAAGCGGACCCTAAGTTCTTCTTAAAGTCCAAGTTCCAAATTCAATTAAGAGACCCTGCACCTTCCATCGAACAAGCGTCAAAACAGGAGCAAACCCAATGAGTCGATATCATTTAGCTCTTGAAGCCATTCAATCAAAGAGAGTGCGATTCAGAACCCATAAGTGGTTACTGTCGATGACTCTTATATTGAGTTGGTTTTCTCCTTTTGTTGCTTCTGCTGCCGATATCTTCGATCTCCAAAAAAGTGGTGACGTTGAGCTTATCGCTTGGGTAGGGGAAAAGCCAAAGTCAGGCGATAAGATAACGCCGACTAAAGTGAGCGTTAATGAGCAGGTAATTCTAAATATTGAGGTGGCGACGCCGCGCTGGTTAACAGGAGGGACTCGAATCGGCAGTATCGAAATCCCTAACGTGATCGCTAAGCAACGTAACCAACTCGCGACTAATTACACGGAACGGGTCAATGGCACTACATGGTCGCGTCAACGATGGGAAGTGATGCTCTATCCGATGACTTCTGGCGAGTTTGTTATTCCAACCGTGCCGGTTCGCGTTCAAGTTTCTGCTCCTGATGGTTCTAACGTTGGCGGCACGCTTTACACGCAGCCAATTAAGTTTGAAGCTTCGTTGCCTTCAGGTTTACTTGATAATGAATCGCCTTGGTTTTCTGCAACAGAAGTAGATACAGAGCAACAATGGCAACGCTCGAGTGAAAACTTAAAAGTAGGCGATGCCATTACTCGAACGGTAACCATCAAGGCCAAAGACAGTTTGTCTGTATTACTGCCGGATGTGTTGAACAATGAATCGACCCAGCAGTACCAAGCTTACCCGCAACCTAATCGTTTAGATGATACTCAAGATCGTGGTAACTACCGTTCCAGTCGAATTGAGGAGACGGTTTATGTTATTCAGCAGGGCGGTGAATTTACGTTGCCAGAGTTTTCATTTCAGTGGTGGGACAGCAAGAATCAACGCCTTGAAACCGTGGTGATAAAAGGGAATGTGTTTGAAGCTAAACACACAGTCCAATCTTTCATCAAGGCTTACATGTCAGTGTTTATTAGCGTTGGTTTGGTGTTGTTAGTCTGCATTGCGTTGATTGTTTCGGTTAAGCGTTACTACGCAAACCGCCCAACACCGAGTTGGCTGGTACTACGTCGTTTAGTTAAGCAAGGTAATTGGGCTGCATTAAGAACCTTTATCTACCGTCAATTGCGAAACCAAACCTCTCAGTTAGAACTGAATAAAGTGCAACTGGATAAAGCGCAACATGGTAAATCAAATGGACAAAAGCGTTGGCTAGAAGATAGCGAAGCCCTTCAACAAGGATGTGAAGATAAAAACGTATTCACTCGTTTATGGAAAGGGTTACGTAACTTGCCCAGTGACACATCAAACTCAAGCAATTCTCGTTCAATTGCTGCTCGCTTGAAAATCCCTAAAGCCTTGCCAGACTTAAAAGATAGAACTAAGTAGCAAACTTTAGTCATTCGCATCGAACATAATCGACAGGTTCTCTACTATGGAGAACCTGTTTCTTTAATATGGAACTGTATGAAAAGTACCGAACTAAATCTAATTCCTATATTTGTCGCTATTTATGAAGAGCAGAACTTATCTAGAGCTGCTAATCGCATGGATATAAGCCAACCAGCAGTGAGTAAAGCACTTGCAAGGTTGAGAGATATCTATGATGAGCCACTGTTTCATCGCACCACATCAGGCGTAGAGCCAACCACATTCGCTATTGATATCTATCCTGCAATGGCCGCTGCACTTAAAAACTTTACTTCTACCTTATCCGCATCAAGAGACTTCGATCCTAAAACCTCAGGCCGCGTGTTTTCCATTGCCTGCGTCTCGGCGGCGAGCTACGAAATGATGCCAAAAGTCATGCGGTTAATCAGCCAAGTCGCACCAGGTATCGCGTTAGAGGTTCATCCTCTGTTTACCGAAGACTATGAGTCTGATTTAAGGCTGCAAAGACACGACGTGATTGTTGATATGACGCCTAAAGGAAGAACCATGCTTAAGCACGAGGTGATTTCTACAGAAGAGCTGGTCGTGGTGTGTAGTAGTGATCATTCTACGGTTGGCGATACCATCGATATGGAACAGTTCTTAGCACTCGAGCATGTGGTGGTCTCTAGGTGGCATGCGCGCAAAAGCTTATTAAGCTCTGAGCACTATAGTGACCTTGAGAAACGTAGAATCGTGTATCGCGCAGCGGGCGTTGTAGAGATGCTTCCTGTTATCGAAGGCTCTGAGTACATCGGAGTAATGCCTATTTCATCAGTGCATTGTTTTGCTGAAAAGTACGCGGTAAAAACACTGCCATTGCCCTTCGAGTTGGAAGACCTCGATATGTGTATGATTTGGCATCCAAGCCGTACTAATGAACCAAGCCATAAGTGGTTACGAGCTAAGATCAAAGCGGCAGCAAAAGAGTTATCAAGTTAGCCTATACAAGGACATAGCCATGGACAGCATTCGCGTGATTTTAAACGGAAAGAAAGCCAATATCCCGGAATTAAGGCAAGCCATCTTTGCGGCGAGGGACAATGATATTGACCTGCAAGTTAGAGTGACTTGGGAATCGTCGGACATGTTTCGTTTGGTAAGCGAGGCAATATGCGATGGTGTTAAGCGTCTGATTGTTGTCGGTGGCGATGGAACGGTGAATGAAGCCGTTAACGCGCTCAACCTGTTCCGTGCCAGTGAAAGACCACAACTGGCGCTTGTCCCAATGGGCACTGCGAATGATTTTGCTACCGCAACGGGAATACCTAACGATATTTCGGGTGCTTTTGAACTAGCGCTGGAAGGCAAGGCGTTTGCGGTGGATAGCGTGCGTGCGAATGACCGCTATTTTATGAATGTCGCTGCGGCGGGTTTTGGTGCTGAAGTCACAGCTGAAACGCCAGTCGAGCTTAAAGATTTTCTCGGTGGCGGTGCGTATACACTAACAGGTGTGGTGAAAGCACTTGGCTTTAAGCCCTACAGTGGCACGTTGCCCATAGACAAAGGCAGCTTTACCGGCGAGATCCTTGTGGGTGCTTTTTGTAATGGTCGCTTAGCGGGTGGAGGACAAGAGTTAGCACCCAATGCATTGATTGATGATCGCTGTTTACCCAGTCGGGTATCGAGCTATCACGCGCCACCATGGCAAGGTGGGTTATCCAAGTCAGTGAGAAGTTCGCCCCGCTGTATGTGGCCTTGAAGGAGAACCTACTTCAACAAGTGGTGGTTCAGGCGGATGAAACGCCGCTCAATGTGCTCAAAGAAGAGAAGCAGTGTTATATGTGGCTTTACTGCTCAGGCGCTGACTCGCCCGAAGCGGCACTGCCGAATGTGAAAAAATCGCCTTGTACGACTATCAAAACAGTCGCGCGAGGGTGTGCCCCGTGGACTTTTTAGGTGACTACAACGGTTATCTACAAACCGATGGCTACACGGCTTATCATGGTCTGCATCACGTCACTAATGTGGGGTGCTTAACGCAAGTTCATGGACGCGAAGAAGCTTCAAGGGGAAGGTAAATCGGGCAAGGCTGATAAAGTGCTGGCTAAACCCCAAAAGCTCTACGGGATAGAATCACGCTTAAAAGGTGCGCCTGCCGAAGAACGCAAAGCAGAGCGTTAAGCGTATGCCAAGCCGATACTGGATGAGCTTTACCAATGTATGACAACCCAGAAGGTGATAGGCTCTAGCCCACTAGGCAAAGCAATAAAGTACTAGCTCGGGCAATGGCCTAAACTCATTCGTTATATCGACGATGGTCACTTATCTATCGATAATAATCGCGCTGAACGCGCAATTAAACCGCTGGTTATTTGGCAGGGAAAATTGGCTATTCTCCAACACACAAACGGTGCTGAGGCGAGCGCGATGCTTTACAGTATCGTCGAGACTGCAAAAGCCAACGGTCTTATCCTCTAAGACTACATGGTCAAGTGCATGAAAGAGCTCGCGAAAGCAGAGCCTGATATCGACGCACTTCTACCTTGGACCTCTTCGGGTCAAGTCAAAACAGACCTCAACAATATTGGCTTTGGCCTCGAAACTTACGTTTGGTGCTAACTATGCCATCGGACTCTAATAACATATTTGGGTTCTTTGATGAGTTTGAAGCTTCAGAAGGAGAGTCACAGCAACCCCCTATAGAGCTGTTTCAAGAACCCGTTGAAATTTTATCAACCCTAGATAGTCAGCCAAAGAAGGTACAACAAGAAGTCTTTGTGATAAATAAAAAGCGACATCCACTCACGGTAGTGAATATATGTAGGATCACGTCCTGCATAAGCGATTTATTCAAATTTAAAGAGTGAATTAATATCGCACCATAAAGAAAAAATACTTCAAATACTCCAGAAATGAGCATGGCTGAGCATAGGGATTCTCAGGTTTGATGATACCAATATCAGGTCAGATGGCCGAACACATTTATGGGTACAACCATGAATTTAACGCATCGCTCACTCATGGTTATCGCTATCACTGTTGCTCTTTCTGCGTGGGGTAGTGATGAAACCAGCTCACGTCCTATTAAGCCAGAACCGCTTCAGACATTACCAACAGAGCAGGTTTCAGTATCCATTGGGGACGCGACTCTTTTCGCAAATAGAGAGTCTGTTGTGATCAATACCTTAGCAGGTGACGAGCAACGCGTATCCATTGAAGCGTTTAAAGGAATCACTTACGCCGATCAACAACGTTTTCAGCACAGTCACTCCGTCAATTAGAACACAATGCTGATAGCGCTATAGATGCGACACAATTTGGCGCCGTGTGCCCACAGCTTAAAATAACCCAGCAAGAGCAATCTGAAGATTGCTTGAATCTTAATATTTGGCGTCCTTCGGAGATCAATGGTTCAGAGTCATTACCCGTGTATGTCTTTATTCATGGTGGGGACTTTGAATATGGCGCAGGTTCTGATACCGACATTAACGGTGATACCGTCGTGGCTAAAAGATACCATTCGATATACGGGTGGCGTTGGCGCTGGAAAGGCGAACCTCGATATTTTCAAAGAGTTCAGTATAGGTGCGTCGTACAACAAAACGATTCAATTCGGCACAAAAAACTCGGGAGTCGCTGCGCTTCAGCAGCTCCAGTTTCGAGTGGCAAACACACCATTGATGCTGGGTGTGAAACAGATTATTGGCCAGAGCTCGGTAGAGTTTGAGACCAGTAATGAAGATGTGAATAACGCTATCAATGGCGTTATTCAATATTTTATGGGCGAAAGCTCGGTGACCTCTGGGCTGGGTGTTGTCGCGGAATACGATAATGCGATTGATAATCGTTGGACCGTTTCTGCGTTTTATGGCCTGGGTAAAGCGACAGTAGAGGGCAGTCTGTCAGACGATGAAAGTGTCGATGCGTATGGTGCTGGATTTCGCTATCAGATAGCTTGCCGATATGGGTTACACATGGGGGTAGACCTCGCTTTTAGTGACGTTGACAGCGCGTTTTATATAACGGTTGGCAGTGGATTCTAATGATGGAAAGGTGGGTGTTAGTCAATCGATTGATTTTTCTACATGCAGCATAGTTTTCATAGTAATCATGAACTAGTATTCTTTTACAACAAACATAACAGGTATCAATATGAAAAATTACGACCCAAATGAATTGGACGCTACGCAAGTATTACTTGATGGTGTCGATACAGATAAACGTTCGACTTTGACTAAGTTAGCGGTTGGGGCTGCGGCACTGCCTTTTGCCTCTGTTTTACATGCAGCCCCTGAAAAACTGGTTGGCCAAAACATCAAACTGATGCCTAACGAGAAAGGGCCATTTGATATCGTTATCGAAAATGGCCGTGTTGTTGATCCTGAAACTGGACTCGACGCAATTCGTCACGTCGGTATTAAAGGTAAGCGTATTGCTGCAATCTCAGACAAAAAGCTGCAAGGCAAAACAATCATCGATGCTGAAGGTCTCGTGGTTGCACCTGGCTTTATCGATATGCACGCTCACGGACAACAACTTCCTGCTGCCCGTGCTCAAGCATTCGATGGCGTAACCACCGCTCTTGAGATGGAATCTGGTCTATTCCCAATCGGAACGTACTACGATATTACTGCTGCTGAAGGTCGCCCGATTAATTACGGCGCTTCTGTAGCATGGACTTACGCTCGTATTCAAGCAAAAGAACCTACGATGCCTGCTCCTGATGGTACGATTGTTTGGTTCCAGAAAGCTTTTTCTAAAAACAATTGGCAAAATACCCTAGCAACCCCAGATGAATTAAAACAAATTCTGGGCTCGGTTGAGCAAGGTCTTAAAGAGGGGGGCTTAGGCATTGGTATTAACGCGGGTTACGCACCAGGTTATGGCCACAAAGAGTACTATGATCTTGCTAAACTAGCAAAACGCTATGAAGTACCAACCTACACTCACGTTCGTTACCTAAACAGCGCAGAGCCACAATCAAGCTTTGAAGCATACCAAGAACTCATTAGCCTGTCGGCGACAACGGGTGCACACATGCACATTTGTCACCTCAACAGCACGTCAGTACAAGATATCGAAGATTGTGCCGATTTAGTTCAATCCGCCATTGATCAAGGTTTAGCCGTTACTACTGAAGCTTATCCTTATGGTGCTGGCTCTTCCGTTATTGGCGCAGAAGTTTTCCGTGGTGACGATTGGTTACAACGTTGGGGTGTACCAAGCGCTAGCTACATGGAAGCGAATGGTAAAGCACTAAACCAAGAAAAAGTCACTGAACTACAAGCATCAGCGCCCGGTACCGTGGTTGTCATGCACTTCTTAAAACCCGATGAGAACAAAGAAGATCGCGCTAAAATGGACCGTTCAGTATTGTTCCCAGGTGCAGCTATCGCTTCAGATGCAATGCCTTGGATGGATGATAAAGGCGTATTAATTGAAGGTGATGTATGGCCACTTCCAAGCAACGCAATAGCTCACCCTCGCTCACTTGCTTGTTTCTCTCGTTTTATTGAAAAATATGTCGAGGAATACAAAGCGGTAACACTAGTAGAAGCGATGGAAAGAACTAGCTTAAACGCATGTCGTATTCTTGAGGATGCTGTGCCACAAATGGCAAATAAAGGTCGTATTCAAGTAGGTAAAGATGCTGATTTAGCTATTTTCAAACTTGATGAAGTAAAAGCCGTTGCAACATTTGATAAACCAAATGCCCTTTCTACAGGCATGAAATACGTACTTGTAAACGGGACACCTATCATTGAAGCTGGTGAAATGTTGTTAGATTCAAACCCAGGTGAAGCGGTTCGCAACAAAGTTACTGGCTAAGTTATCCTGACTTAAAAGGTTGGGCATTAGCTCAACCTTTTTTATTGCTTACCGAGTAAATATAGACAACGAAAATCGAAAGAGAGCATGCTATGAGCAAGAAGCCTATTCCAGTAACAATTTTAGCCGGATTTTTAGGAGCAGGGAAAACGACCCTACTAAACCATATATTAACCAATGCAAATGGAATGCGCATGGCTGTGATCGTCAATGATTTTGGATCAATCAATGTTGATGCGGAGTTAGTTAAATCTGAAAGTGAAAATATGATCAGCCTAGAGAATGGCTGTATCTGTTGTAACCTTGCAGAAGGACTAGTCGTTTCGGTAATGCGTTTACTCGCATTAGAGGAACGCCCAGACCATATTATTGTTGAAACTTCAGGTATCGCAGAACCCAAAGAAGTGGCACTTCAATTTGAAGATCCGGAACTGCAAGCACACGCACCTTTAAATGCAATCGTGACGACGATCGATGCGGAAAACATTTTAGGGCTAGAAGGCCCAATGGAGACGTTGTCGAAGCAGCAAATTCAAGTGGCTGACATTGTTCTGGTTAATAAAGTTGACCTAGTCGATGCTGATAAACTAGAGCAAGTCAAAGCATGGTGCCGAGTACAAGCTCCGTTTGCTAAATTGATTGATATTTCATTCGGCGAAGTGGATTTACCTATCTTATTTGATGCCCCTGAAAGTACGCGCTTTGTCACTAACAAAATAGCGGGTGATCAAAGGGAATGCCAGCACCATGATTGTCATGATGAGCACTGTCATCACGTGAACCATGATTTCGAAACATTCAGCTTTGAAACTGATCAACCGCTTAATCTACAAAGTTTGTATCCTCTACTGCAACAGTTTTCAATTGATGCTTATCGCATGAAAGGTATTTTAAATTTAACCGATCGTCCTGATCATCGCTGTGTATTTCAGTGCACGGGCCAGCGAGCCAATGTGACGGTTGGAGATGCATGGGAAGATGATGAATCTCGTTCGTCACGGTTAGTCTTCATTGGACCTAAAGGTGGCCTTGATAAAGAGAGTATGCGTAAAAAACTGAACGCACTGGTGGCGTAGTTAGAACGGAAATGGAGTAGATGGCAAGCCTATCAACCTAGCGCTTGCCTATACCTAGCTTACCTCTGCCTACTTTGCATTGACTCATCCTAAGCATCCTTATCTTATTGAATTATTGGCTACTTTCGATTCTATTCGGTTTTTCCAAATCCATATTGCTCATTCCCCTCGCCATCTGAAACAAAATAGTCTTATCGATTTTCGAGACTCTGTTCATCAGTACCTTCTCAGAATCGGTTAACGTCAAAAAGCAGATAAAGACTCAATCGTGGGTTATTGGGGCGTGTTGATCAGCGATTGTTAGCTCGATGGTTAGTCCTCAATGATGGAATCAAAATGACGACTAAATATAGAATAAACCATGATTTGTCCCGCCATAATCGCGCCAAACATCAGCAAGGCGGACAGACCAATATTCGGAATGGGTAAAATGGAGGTCGCAAAGAAGGACTCACTTGCTCCGACAATGATTCGACTACCGGGGACAAGAATGATGATCCCTTGAATAATGTATATGAGTGGTGGAACGTGACGCAATTTTCCCATCCCCAACCCGTAAAGCGTAATGAGTATTGTGCTTACCCATGTACCTACAACCCAATCGGAAGTAAACCAATGTGGCCCCCACATGCCAATTGCCGCGACAGGAAGGCCTAAGAGAATTTCTGTCATACTTGCGTTGAAAATAAGGCCAATAGCGACAGAAATCCCGATCAGTGCGGTGACATGAAGAACGAATGGGATTTCATCAATAAATACCGGTACCGATAATGGTTGATTGATTATGTTGGCTAAGCCTAACCCCATAACAATGCCGATGAATATTTTCATTACTATGAGTGCGCTTTGTGCAAGCAGTTCGATACCTGACCGAAAGTCATTGAGAGCAAGACTGGCTAAGCCGTTGGTGACGGTTAACCCAGGAATAAAAAGGACAATGGAAGAAATGCACAGTGCCAATGTTGGTAAGCCGGGAACCTGTGCCGCTATCATACCGGTTAAAAAACTGGCTACTAAGGCGACAAAGAACTCGACAAGAATGCTTCTTGGCCCAGTCAGGAAAATTTGTGCTAGCCAGGCTATAGCGCCCAGAATAATGGATAAACCGACCGCCAGATAAGTACTGCCAACTAACATTAAATAACATGGCGGAAGCAATAAATTGGCAAAGCACAAGGTACGATTCGAGTAGGTTTCTGAACCTTCGTAATGGGAATGAGTCGAAAACCCTTTAAGCGTTGCGACTAAATCACGTAAGTTAACCGAGGGTGGTTTTTTGTTTTCCATCACGACTTTTTGCGTGGGTTGCTCAAAAATAGTGATGACTTTTGTCGGGGTCACATCAATAGAGACATCAATGTTCTGGCGTTTTGCATAAGCTTGAGTGTATTGAGCTACCGAGTAAGGCGCACAACCAGATTGATGTAACCGGTCCGAAAAGCTCAAAATTTCTTGCTGGCATTGTTCGATATGATTTGTTTGTTTCATTCTGTTTGTTTCTCAATTACCAAGGCGATATATGTTTGAGGGGCATTCTAATTCAATAGTATCCTCATTCAAGCGTAACCAATAGTCGTGTATAGAGGACGGGCCCCTACAAACGAACAAGGCAATGGTTAAAAAGATAGGATTCATTGAATGAGAGGTTATCAGTTTATCGTTGAGGTAAATCAGTCATTGTTGAAGCTGCAACCTCAAAAATAGATCCGCTCACGCAGCTATTTGAAGGCGTAAAACTCCAAATCCATGAGGTGATTGATTTAACTCTGAGGCTTTTAGAAAAGCTCGGTAATGAGTAAAGGAAACTAATATTTAGGAAATGGAAGCCTAAATAAGATTGATGATGAGCGTTAGAATCACAACTAGAATGGAACCGACATAAGCAATTTCAATAATGTTTGAATCAATCCAGTTGCAGTATGCTTGAATTGCTAAACTCAGTTTGTTTTTCATAATGGCCTTTGGAAAATTAACCGAAATCTACTGTAAATAATAGCTTATTATGAGTGAGCTTTGATGACGGTTTCAAAGGTTCCTTAGCGCTAACAGTGTGATTGCGGCGCTCACGTATTAACAATATCGTCACGTGGGTTCATGGGGCGGATACAGTCGATAAGGTTTAAGAGCAGAAAGTTGGGCTAAAAAAGAGCCGCTTATTTGTGGTTCATCGCGGCTTTCCAAGAAGTAGTCGGTATCTC